>DATGSD010000314.1:0-4327 GCA_035302965.1 Burkholderiaceae bacterium
ATGCGGTGTTGTTGGCTGTGCCCAGCGCTGCTTATGCGGCGCGTTTACGGCAGCTTGCCCCACGCATTGTCGAGCGGCTAAACAAAGATGGTTGGAACCATAACGAAATTAACGTCAAGATACAAGCCAATTTACCCGCTAAACAGACAATTTCGCAACGCCCAAAAGAAACCGTGCCGCTTGATGGCCACGCTTTAGAAGCGTTTGAAGGCCTACGCAACAACTTACCATCTGGGCCGCTTGCCGATGCTGTTGCTCGTTTAGTAAAGCGACATAAACAAGAATAGTGCGCATTAAAATACAGCCAACCGCGTAAAAAACGTGATTTTCTATAGCCACGCTTACGGCTTTTATACGCCTACATAAGGGCTTACCGCTTGGGCGGCTATTTGTCGGCGCCTTAAGACGCATGCCAAAGCGGCCCGACCCTCACAGAGCTCACTTAAGGGCCATTTATAGGCCAACACAATTGCTAGCCGCCAGGCTATTTGTCGATACCTTAAGGCGCATCAGTGCAAGACTGCACACATCAAAACTCATTCGGCCACGGTTATCGGCGCAAAAAAGCGAGTCAATAACGCTGGAAATTTTCGACTGCTTATAAAGTACACGTTATAAGGCCCGCTAATTGTGGGCCTGTATTACGCCGTGCTCCAGTCGTGGATGAAGGTTTTGGGTGCGTTGGCTTGCGATTTGTAGTTGATGATTTCGAAGGCGCTTTCGTTTTCGAGTAAGGCGCGAGCCAGTTGGTTGTTTAGGCTGTGGCCCGATTTGCAACCCACGTAGCGGGCAACCAAAGGCTTACCAAGTAGGTAAAGGTCGCCAATGGCGTCGAGGATTTTGTGTTTGACGAATTCGTCGTCGTAGCGCAGACCATCGACGTTTAAGACGCGGTATTCGTCCATAACGATGGCGTTGTCGAGGCTGCCGCCACGTGCTAGGCCAGCGGCGCGTAGGGCTTCGACGTCGCTAACAAAACCAAAGGTGCGGGCGCGCGCAATAGTTTTGGTGTAAGAGTCGGTGGCAAAGTCGATTTCGGCAAAGTTGGCCGTAGAATCGATGGCGGGGTGTTGAAAATCAATCGTAAACGATAGAGCAAAGCCGTGGTAAGGCTCGAGACGCGCCCATTTGGCGTCGCTGCCCTCGCCTTCGCGCACTTCGATGGGTTCGCGTACACGAATAAATTGTTTGGCTTCGGTTTGTTCTTGTAAGCCAGCCGAACGCAGTAAATACACAAAAGTACCCGCGCTGCCGTCCATAATTGGGACTTCTTCGGCGGTAAGATCGACGTGGAGGTTGTCGATACCTAAGCCAGCCAGTGCCGACATTAAATGCTCGACCGTAGAAACACGTACGCCGTCTTTGGCGAGTACCGATGCCATGCGGGTGTCGTGAACGTTGGCCGCAAGCGCCGGAATAGAGACGACCTGCGGAAGGTCGACCCGATGAAAAATAATACCGGTGTTGGGTTCGGCCGGGCGCAATGTGAGTGTCACATGGCGACCAGAGTGCAAACCAATACCTCGGGTACTGATTGTTTTTCGTATCGTGCGTTGGCGTAGCATAGGACTAATTTAATTAAGTTGCCTAACGGTGTATTGTAACCGGTTTCATTAAGCCATCGGTAAATACCCGTAAAACAATGTTAAATACAACGTAGGACAGCAAACCGAGCCAGGAGGAGAAACTGGCTCGGCTGCTGAGCGCACGCGGTTAGGCGCCATAAGCTGAGCGCTTAGGGCCGCGCGCTAACAACATGCAGTCAGTGAGAGTCATTTTTGTCGTTTAGGTTCCCTAAACGCTTTTTTAACCTCCGTAACGACTAGGCTTTACGCCTGTTTGTAATTATTGGCGCCGCTGTTGTCGCGGTTCGCCAAGTCTCAAGCCGCTTTGCCAACGATTTAGTCGGCTTGTTTGCGCAGAAAAGCAGGAATGTCGTAGTGATCGACGCCAGCTGTTTCTAAGGCTTGAACTTGTGCTGAGGCTTGCCCACGCGGGTTACGAATAATGGTAGGGACACCCAGGTTGTCGTAGCCGGCGCCTTGTTTGGCTTCAGGTAAGTCATCGGTGCCGGTACGCAGGACCTCGTCTTGGTTGCTAACCAATTGTGGGCGCGATGGGGCTGGTCGGCCTAAACCCGTTGCCACAACGGTTACCCGCAAGCTTTCGCCCATGTCTTCGTCGTAGGCGGTACCAAAAATAACGGTTGCGTCTTCTGCGGCGTAACCACGGATGGTGTCCATGATTTCGCGGGTTTCGCGCATTTTGAGCGAACGGCTGGCGGTGATATTAACCAACATGCCGCGCGCGCCGTGTAAATCGACGCCTTCGAGCAATGGGCAGGCGATGGCTTGTTCGGCCGCGACACGGGCACGGTCGGCACCCGAGGCAACTGCAGTACCCATCATGGCCTGGCCTTGTTCGCCCATAATAGTTTTGACGTCTTCAAAGTCGACGTTAACGTTACCTTCGACGTTGATGATTTCGGCGATACCCGAGCACGCGTTGTACAAGACGTCGTCGGCCGCTTGAAAACAATCTTCTTGGGTAGCGTCCTCGTCCATTAAATCGTACAGGTTTTCGTTAAGAACCACGATTAAGGAATGGACGTGCTTGGAGAGCTGCTCAATCCCTTCTTCGGCCATGCGCATGCGGCGTGTGCCCTCAAATTCAAAAGGCTTGGTAACCACACCCACGGTAAGAATGCCAAGCTCTTTAGCAACCTCGGCAACGACAGGCCCCGCACCGGTTCCGGTACCGCCACCCATGCCGGCTGTAATAAAGACCATGTTGGCGCCGTTTAAGGCCGAGCGAATTTCTTCGCGAGCCATGTCGGCAGCAGCGCGGCCTTGGTCGGGGTTGGCTCCGGCACCTAGGCCCGAGTTACCCAGACGGATTTGTACAGGTGCTTCACTAGACGACAAGGCCTGTGCATCGGTGTTGGCACAGATGAAGTCGACGCCGGTTAGGCCCGAGCGAATCATGTGCGAGACGGCATTACCGCCTGCACCCCCTACTCCTACTACTTTGATAACGGTGCCACTAAGGCTGTTATCGACCATTTCAAATTTCATCATGACTGACTCCCTCACTATTGCAATAGAACAGATAAAACAAAGGACTCCTCCGGTACTGCTAATTTGGGCCTAAGCCCCACCGCGTCCGGTTGATACGGTGTTCTAACATTGACAATCAATTCATAAACCATTCTTTCATCCGAGCTAGCAGTGTTTTAAAGCTGCCTTTTTGCTGGGCGACTTTGCGCCCGCGCACCCGCTGTTGGCGTGCCTCGGCTAAAAGCCCCATGGCGGTTGAAAAGCGCGGGTTGGTCATCACATCGGCTAAGCCGCCGTCGTAATCGGCTACCGCTACGCGAACGGGTTTGAGAAAAACGTCTTCGGCCAGTTCGACAATGCCGGGCATTAAAGAAGTACCGCCGGTTAAGACCACGCCCGAGGCGAGTAAATCTTCGTAGCCGGAATCGCGCACAACTTGTTGCACAAGGTGAAATAACTCTTCGACCCGTGGCTCAATGACCGCGCCCAAGGCTTGCCGTTTAACACGGCGGTTGGGTCGATCGCCCAAGCCGGGCACTTCGACCGATTCTTCGGCATCGGCCAGCGACTGTTTGGCAACGCCGTAGCGCAATTTAATTTCTTCAGCGTCAGGCGTTGGTGTGCGCAGCATGGCGGCGATGTCGCTAGTAATTTGATCACCAGCAATGGGCACAACAGCTGTGTGACGAATGGCTCCGCCGGTGTAAATAGCGATGTCGGTGGTGCCGCCACCAATGTCGACTAGAACCACGCCCAGTTCTTTTTCGTCGTCGGTTAGGCAGGCCATGGCCGAGGCCAACGGTTGCAAGATAAGGTCTTGCACTTCGAGGCCGCAGCGGCGCACACATTTGACGATGTTTTGGGTGGCGCTAACGGCGCCGGTAACAATGTGTACCCGAACTTCTAGTCGCAAACCGCTCATGCCAATGGGCTCGCGAATGTCTTCTTGCGAGTCCACAATAAATTCTTGCGTTAATACGTGCAGCACTTGCTGATCGGTTGGGATGTTGACCGCCTTGGCGGTTTCTATCACCCGTGACACGTCGGTTTGAGTGACCTCTTTGTCTTTAACCGCGACCATGCCGCTCGAGTTAAAACTGCTGATGTGGCTGCCGGCAATGCCGGTGTATACCTCGCGGATTTTGCAGTCGGCCATCAGCTCGGCTTCTTCGAGGGCGCGCTGGATGGAATTCACCGTGGCTTCAATATTGACCACAACCCCTTTGCGCAAGCCACGCGACTCGTGTTGGCCCAAGCCGATCACCTCGAAG
>DATGSD010000315.1:0-5130 GCA_035302965.1 Burkholderiaceae bacterium
GCGCTTGATATCGATATGTACTTGCGCATTGCTCCTGAACTGTATTTAAAGCGTTTAATTGTGGGTGGTTTCGAGCGTGTTTTCGAGCTTAATCGTAACTTTCGTAACGAAGGCGTAAGCCCGCGCCATAACCCAGAATTCACCATGATGGAATTTTACGCGGCTTATACCGATTACCACTGGTTAATGGAGTTTACCGAAGACCTGTTACGCAATACCGTAGCGCAGGTATGCGGCAGTGCCGATATCAACTACCAAGGCAAAGCCCTAAGTTTTAGTGAGCCTTTTCAGCGTTTAACAATCACCGAAGCCATAAAGCAGTATGCACCCCAATACCAAGACGCCGACCTCGATAACCTTAACTTTTTACGTCAAGAACTTAAAAAACTAGGTGTCGATATTGATGCCCCGCCCTTGGCTGGTGGCGGTAGCGGCGCTTTGCAGTTAGCTTTGTTTGAAGAAGTGGCCGAAAGCCAATTATGGCAACCAACTTTTATTATCGACTATCCGGTAGAAGTATCGCCCCTTGCACGAGCATCAGATCGCTCGCCAGACATTACCGAACGTTTTGAACTTTTTATTGCTGGCCGAGAAATTGCTAACGGTTTTTCTGAGCTTAACGACCCAGAAGACCAAGCAGCAAGGTTTCAAGAACAGGTTAAGGCAAAAGAAGCTGGCGACGAAGAAGCCATGTATTACGATGCCGATTATATTCGGGCTCTGGAATACGGCATGCCGCCCACTGGGGGCTGTGGTATCGGAATTGATCGTTTAATTATGCTTTTAACCGACAGCCCCAGTATTCGAGATGTGATTTTATTTCCGCATATGCGGCCTGAAGATTAAACCCTACTGCGGTTTAAACCATAAACGATTCGCCACAGCCACAAGCGGCCTTTTCGTTGGGGTTAGAAAATTTAAACCCCTCGTTAAGGCCCTCACGACCGTAATCGAGCTTGACGCCATCAAGAAACGGTAGGCTTTTTGAATCGATAAAAACCTTAACGCCATGATCTTCGAAAACGCTGTCATCCTCTCTTTGCTCGTCGACATATTCGAAGTCGTACGATAAGCCTGAGCAACCCGTAGGCTTAATCCCTAGGCGTAAGCCCAAGCCATGACCTCTTTTGGCCAGATGACGCGAAATGTGTTCGGCGGCGTTTTTGGTGAGAGATATTGTCATGTTAGTCCTGCTTGCTGTGATAATTGGCTACCGCCGCCTTAACGGCTTCGGTGGCCAAGATAGAACAATGAATTTTTAATGGTGGCAAGTTAAGCGCTTTAGCGATGTCGGTGCTGGCCATAGCCATAGCATCGGTAAGCGACTTGCCTTTAAGCCATTCTGAGACAAATGAGCTTGAAGCAATTGATGCCACACACCCATAGGTTTTAAATCGAGTATCAATGATCGTACCGGCTTCGTCAACCTTGATTTGTAATCGAATGACATCGCCATCTTGGGGCGTGCCGACAACACCTGTTCCGATAGAAGGATTTTTATTGTCGAACACCCCAACATTACGAGGGTTTTGATAATGCTCGAGCAAAGTGGCACTGTACTTCATGAGAAAATGGCTGCAATACCTGAATGGTTAAATACTAAATACCATTTTACCGACATCGTCGGACTTTTGCTCGGTCGCTGTTTTTTGCTTAGCGGCTTTCTCTTGTTTTTGAGCCAAGGTCGACTCATGAAGTAAACGCATGCGCTGCTCATCGACCAAATCTTGTAAGCTTACCGAATCGAGAAAATCGACAATTTTATGGTTAAGTGCTGTCCATAAATCGTGGGTCATACACTTACCACTGCTGCCGAGCTGCCCAATTTGGCAGTTTTGTTTGCCACCACAGCGGGTTGTATCGAGCGGCTCGTCGACGGCAAAAATAATATCAGCCACAGTAATTTCGCGAGCACGGCGATTTAATGAATAACCACCACCAGGCCCACGGGTGCTATACACAAGCTCGTGGCGACGTAATTTACCGAATAATTGCTCGAGATACGAGAGAGAAATATTTTGGCGCTCGCTAATCGTTGCCAGCGTGATCGGACCTCGCTGCTGTCGAAGCGCTAAGTCAATCATAGCTGTAACGGCAAAACGGCCTTTGGTAGTTAATCGCATGACACCTCCTGGATAAAACAAATTGCTCGGGGCGAAATTTTGACTAAGCTAGCCAATACCCGAGTAATTAACTCAAGCATAGCAAATTATGACGTGTCACGATACAAATAGGCCAAAAAAAAGCCGGATTTAACCGGCTTTTTTAGGTACTTACCATGGGCCTTTGTTTAAGCCGCATGGTATTGAGTAGCACGTTTACGAACAATTTCAAAAACCCCTTGGCAAGCGTCTTCGAGATAGTCGAGCACTTTGGAGAAATCGTCTGCATCGCCGTAATAGGGCTCTGGGACGGTAGCTTCCTCGAAGTCGTTGGCAAAGCGCATTAAAAGCATCAGTTTGTGCTGATAAATTTTAGGGCACTGTTGGCGCAAAGCGGAAAGGTTTTCCCAGTCCATCGCGAGGATGAGATCGAAGTCGCGGAAATCATCGCGAGTGATTTGTCGAGCCCGAAGCATTGAGATATCGTAGCCACGCTTTTTAGCAGCAGCTTGTGCGCGCGCATCGGGCGCTTCTCCGATGTGGAAGCTGTGGGTTGCAGCTGAGTCTGCACTAATGGCCTCGGCAAGGTCGGCCTCTTCGACGAGGTGTCGAAAGACCGCTTCTGCGCTTGGCGAACGGCAGATGTTACCCATACAAACGAAAAGTACCTTAGTCATGGCTAAGATTGTGAGGGAAAACCCCTAAAAAAGCAATAGAAACCCTTAGATAAAAGCCGAGTTTTTGCGATTTTATGTGCGTCGCACCATTTTCTGAACAAGGATGGCGCCTTAGTGTTTTAGGCTTAAGCCAGCAGAAATGCAGGAGGATTTAGTTATTGTTTAGGCAAAAAAATAGCAAAAACACGGTATTGATTCGTATTAACGGCGCCTTACAAGCTCGCAAACAAGCGTTGTGTTTTTACTACACTTTGTCGCTTGTAATTCAGTACGAAATACAGCGTCGTTGCTATGCCAAAAACGCTTTAACCGAGCAATAAGGCCTGTTCGCGCAAGCGTGCCATGGCGTCGCGGGCGGCAGCCGCTTCTTCAAACTCGAGGTTGCGAGCATGATCGAGCATTTTTTCTTCGAGACGCTCAAGTTCTTTAGCCAAGGCTTTGTCATCTTTAATAAGGTCGATTGAGAGATCTTCGAAGCCCAGTTTTTCTTCGATGGGTGTTTCGATAACGCCATCGATAAGTTCTCGAATCGCTTTATCGACTCCGCGCGCGGTAATGCCGTGTTCTTTATTAAATTCGGTTTGACGTTCGCGTCGACGTAAGGTTTCGTCGATAGCCCGTTTCATTGAATCGGTTACCCGGTCGGCATACAAAATGGCAGTTCCATTTAAATTACGCGCCGCCCGCCCTATGGTTTGTATCAGGCTGCGTTCTGAACGCAAAAAGCCCTCTTTATCGGCATCAAGTATGGCAACCAAAGAAACTTCGGGGATATCGAGGCCCTCGCGCAATAAGTTAATACCCACCAACACGTCGAAAGCACCTAAACGAAGGTCGCGGATAATTTCGACCCGCTCGACTGTGTCAATATCGGAATGCAAATAACGCGCTTTAACGCCGTTTTCGTTTAAGTAATCGGTAAGGTCTTCTGCCATCCGTTTAGTAAGCGTCGTAACCAATGTGCGCTCGCCGTTATCGACCCGTAGTTTAATTTCATCGAGCAAATCGTCAACTTGCGTTAATGCCGGACGAACATCAATGGCCGGGTCAACCAAGCCAGTTGGCCGCACCACTTGCTCGACGATGGCATCCGAGTGTTGTTTTTCATAATCGGCTGGCGTGGCACTAACAAAAATGCACTGCCGCATACGGGCTTCGAACTCTTCAAACTTAAGCGGTCGGTTATCGAGTGCAGAAGGCAGTCGGAAACCGTGATGCACTAAGGTTTCTTTGCGCGAGCGATCGCCTTTATACATGCCCCCTAATTGGCCGATGGTGACGTGGCTTTCGTCTATAAACATCAAGGCATCCGCAGGTAAATAATCGATTAAGGTAGGTGGCGGTTCGCCTGGCGCCGCACCAGAAAAATGACGCGAGTAGTTTTCGATGCCTTTGCAAAAACCAAGTTCTTGCAGCATCTCGAGGTCGAAACGGGTGCGCTGCTCGAGACGCTGCGCTTCTACCAGGCGGTTTTCACTAGTTAAAACATCAAGACGTTCGGCCAGTTCGAGTTTAATGGTTTCTATTGCACGCAATACGGTTTCGCGCGGGGTAACGTAGTGTGACCGCGGAAAGACCGTAAACCGCAAAACACTTTGCTGCACCGAACCCGTTAGCGGATCGAAAAGCTCAAGTTTTTCTATTTCGTCGTCAAATAAAGTAATGCGAATGGCCAGTTCGGCATGTTCGGCCGGAAAGACATCGATTACTTCGCCACGTGCCCGAAAAGTGCCCCGAGCGAATTCGACATCGTTACGTTCGTACTGCATAGAAACTAAACGGCCTAAAAGCTCTTGGCGATCAATAATATCGCCTGTGCGTAATGTCAGCATCATGGCGTGATAATCGGCCGGATTACCAATACCGTAAATACACGATACGGAACCAACAATAATAGTGTCACGGCGCTCTAATAGGCTTTTGGTAGCCGACAAACGCATTTGCTCGATGTGATCATTAATCGAGGAATCTTTCTCTATAAACAGGTCGCGCGCTGGCACATAGGCTTCAGGCTGATAATAATCGTAGTAAGAAACGAAGTATTCGACCGCATTTTTGGGAAAAAACTCGCGAAACTCGGCGTACAATTGAGCCGCCAACGTTTTGTTTGGGGCAAGTACAATAGCTGGTCGGCCCGCACGCGCAATCACATTCGCCATGGTGTAGGTCTTTCCAGAACCGGTTACCCCAAGCAAGGTTTGAAACATCAAACCGTTGTTCACCCCTTCAAGCAGGGCATCGATAGCCGCAGGTTGATCGCCAGCCGCCGGGTATGGCTGATAAAGCTGATACGGGCTGTCTTGATACCGAACAAAGCCTTTTTGGTTTTCGGCCGTCATGCTGGACACTCC
>DATGSD010000316.1:0-3390 GCA_035302965.1 Burkholderiaceae bacterium
TAAAAAGAACCACGACTCCACCGCGTGCAAACTAGAGCTGGGTTTTTGTATCGGCCACTTAAGTAAAAGGCTGCGACCATCATCGCGATAACCCGCACTGGCTATACCCGCAAGACGAAAAATTAAAGCGCTGGAAAGCGAATCGGGCAAAATCAAGCCTTTTACATCGGCGTGATTATGAGTTTTGCGGTACTGCGCAATTTGTTTTCTATCGTTTTTAAGTTGCCCCTGCACGGGAATAAAACCGGCTAAGGGGTAGGCAGCAAGCAGGCTTTTTGCCCATGGGCGCGCAGCCACTACAATAGGCCACTTACTCGATAAGGCGAGTTCGAGGCTAGGCAAAGCCATGCAAACGTCACCTACCCAATTGGGCAAACGCATATACAGAGTGGGAGGGGTGTTAATGGGCATAAAAACAATCTGAGGTCGCCAAGTAATGCTATATATAGCCGGCGATTATAGTTTTTCGGCTTGTAAACAGAAAGCAACAAGCGTAAGGCTTTAGAGATAGCGCTAAAAAGGTTTTGTTAAAACGCTAAAATAAGCCAATTATCCAATTTAAGGGAAGCAGTTTGAAGTCTTCAGTCGGTCGACAACCTTTTGTACCCCAGCATACTGCCGTCGAGTTGTGGCGGCGTATTTATTCCCGTTTAGGGCCCTATTGGAAAGCGGTTGTCGTTGCCATGGTCTTGATTAGTATCAGCGCCGCAACACAGCCCACCTTGGCACTTATCATGAAGCCACTCCTCGACGAGGGGTTTACCGGCGCTAAGCCATACTATGTTTGGTTCCTTCCTCTGGCGGTTGTCGGCCTTATTTTTGTACGTGGTTTGGCTGCCTTTGGCAGCGATTACGTTTTTGCGTGGGTCGCCAACAATATGTTGCTCGGCATACGTAATGAAATGTTCCAGAAGCTTTTGCGGCTTCCCGATGACGAGTTTCGCCGCGGCGACACAGGGCGGCTGCTTAACCGTTTCACTATTGATGCAAATAACGTAACGGGCCTGGCAACACAGGTTATTACCACCATTGTCCGAGAGGTTCTGGTTGTTTTAGCTTTGTTGGTTGTGTTGCTTTATATGTCGTGGCAACTAACGCTTATTGTTGTTGTTATGCTGCCATTATCAATTTATGTAACC
Organism: Burkholderiaceae bacterium; assembly: GCA_035302965.1. GTDB lineage: Bacteria > Pseudomonadota > Gammaproteobacteria > Burkholderiales > Burkholderiaceae_B > DATGSD01. Next base: position 1,140 of record DATGSD010000316.1, read on the forward strand.
CGTCTTTTTATTCAGCGTTTACGTCGCATCAACCGTGACACAATTTCCATGAACGCCGAACTCACACGGGTAGTAGGCGAGGCTATCGACGGACAGCGTGTAATCAAATTATTCGATGGTTACGAACGCGAGTCGGGTCGTTTTTCCTATGTTAATGCTCGCCTGCGTCGTTTCGCGATGCGTGCCGCATCGGCCGATGCGGCCATGACCCCATTGTCGCAAGTATTAATTGCTGTTGCGGTTGCGGTAGTTATTGCTGTAGCGTTGTATCAAGCGAATCATTCGGCACTTACTGTTGGCAGTTTCGCAGCATTTATGGCGGCTTTGGCGCAAATATTTGATCCTATTAAACGCTTAACTAAAATTTCCTCATCCATGCAACGTATGTTGGTTGCTGCTGAAAGTGTCTTTGCCTTAGTTGACAGCGCCTCAGAAGACGATTCTGGCCAAAAGCAGTTACCTAGTCCAGCGCGAGGTCGAGTCGAATTCCGCGGCGTTACACATCGTTATCCTGATGCCAACCGCAACACTCTTAACGATATTTCGTTTCTAGTAGAGCCGGGTCAAACAGTAGCTTTGGTGGGCCGCTCGGGCAGCGGAAAAACTACATTAGTTAACATGTTGCCGCGGTTTATTTTGCCAGATTCAGGACAAATTCTCGTCGATGGACACTCAATTCACGAATGCTCTTTGCGTAGTTTGCGTTCGCAGCTGTCGTTAGTTAGTCAAGATGTTGTGCTGTTCGATGGCACGATAGGCGAAAACGTCGACTACGGTGCTCTGCATGACGCAAGCGACGCCGACATCCTCGCTGCCCTCGAGGCCGCTAATTTGCTGGGTTTTATTAATAGTCTGCCTAACGGCATTCATACTCCAGTTGGTGAAAACGCTAGTGCTTTATCCGGGGGTCAGCGCCAGCGCTTAGCCATTGCACGTGCATTAATTAAAGACGCGCCAATTCTAATCCTTGACGAAGCGACATCGGCACTCGATAGCGAGTCCGAAAGTCAAGTACAAGCCTCGCTCGAGCTGCTCATGAAGGGTCGCACAACCTTGGTTATCGCACACCGTTTATCCACCGTACAAAACGCCGACACAATCCTCGTTCTTGATGAGGGTAGAATTATCGAAAAAGGTACGCACACCGAACTGCTCGATCAAGGCGGTTTGTACGCTGCCTTATATCGCATGCAATTCAAAGAAGGGTAATGTTTATGGCTAGCCGTTTTATTGGGATGACCGCGATTGTCTTGCTGCTGGCAGGTTGTAGCAGCCAAAGCGGTATTGGGCTTGCTAGTCTCGAAACGGCACAATATTTGCGCTCCGAGCGTAGCTTCGAAATGGATTTTGTCGAAATTCAGCAAGCGTTATTTAAGCATCAAGCAGCTTGCGATACCGATATCCAGTGGGCTGGTAGCAGTGGCGATGCAGCTTATGTTCGTATCGTTCAGCCTTTCGAGCCCGGCGCCAGTGGTTGGAATAACACCTTGGTTTTGGGGTTAACGCGTATGGCTAATGTCGATACCAAGGCCCAGGTCTATAGCTACCGAACGCCCAGCTCGAAGCAAATCACAACGCTTTATAACGCCATATTAACGCCCGAAATTTGCCCATAACGTAAGCTGTGCGTTGCTAGGTCAGAACAATATCGTATTGTTCTTGGCTATAGCTGCTAATAACTTCTAAAGAAATTGGCTTCTCAATAAATTCTTCAAGCATAGCCAGATGCGCGCTTTCTTCTTCTAAAAATAAATCGACAACTGCCTGCGCTGCCAGGACACGAAATTCTTTTGGGTTGAACTGTCGAGATTCTCTAAGAATTTCACGCAAAATTTCGTAGCAAAGCGTACGCGCGGTTCGAACCAGACCTCTCGACTGACACGTTGGACATTCTTCGCAAAGCTGATGCGCTAAAGAATCACGTGTTCGTTTTCGTGTTAATTCAACCAAGCCTAACGAGCTGAATTCACTTACGGTTGTTCGAGTTCGGTCTTTGGCCAGTGCTTTTTTTAGTTCAGCTAAAACCGATTGTCGGTGGTCGGGATCATCCATATCGATGAAATCTAAAATAATGATGCCGCCCAAATTGCGTAGACGCAATTGCCTTGCTAAAGTAACTGCCGCTTCCAAATTGGTTTTGAAAATCGTGTCATCAAAGTTGCGCCCGCCAACAAAACCGCCAGTATTAACATCAATGCTGGTCAAAGCCTCAGTTTGGTCAATAACAATATAACCACCCGACTTCAAATTT
>DATGSD010000317.1:0-4440 GCA_035302965.1 Burkholderiaceae bacterium
CCTTCTTTGTCTTTACCAAGAGGGTCGTTGAATAAGTCGGTATCCATGGTTCCGGCCAAAGCATAAGCAACGACTAGTGGCGGCGACATTAGGTAGTTCATTTTAACTTCAGCGTGGATGCGACCTTCGAAGTTACGGTTACCCGAAAGAACGGACACTACCGACAAATCGTGTTCAGCAATTGCTTGGCTTACTTCGGGGATGAGTGGGCCGGAGTTACCAATACAGGTTGTGCAGCCATAGCCCACTAATGCAAAACCGAGTTCGTCGAGATAGGGTGTTAGACCCGCTTTCTCGTAGTAGTCGGTAACGACGCGTGAACCTGGTGCAAGACTAGTTTTTACCCAAGGCTTACGCTTTAAGCCTTTTTCGACTGCGTTTTTTGCTAAGAGAGCAGCCGCAATCATAACGGTGGGGTTGGACGTGTTTGTACACGAAGTGATGGCTGCAATTGCAACAGCACCGTGATCGATTTTATGCGTTTCGCCATTAATGGTGATTTCGGCACATTCGCGCGCTCGTGGCCCAGCCGGAGCGGACACAACGTTGTCGGTTGGAGCACTTGCGCGGCTACTTGCCGGATCGTAGGCGGGTGTGTCTGAGGCAGGGAAGCTTTCGCTGATGGCTTCGTCGTAACCTTGCGGCGTTTGTGCTGCTTGCCCAGTATATGCGGATAAAGCACCGCGGAATGCGGCTTTAGCGTCGGCTAAAGAGATGCGATCTTGGGGGCGCTTAGGACCTGCGATAGAAGGGACTACTGTGCTAAGGTCGAGCTCGAGGGTTGTTGAGTAACGCGGCTCGGCGCTTGGATCGTGCCACAAGCCTTGTTCTTTAGCATAGGCTTCAACAAGCGCAATTTCTTCGTCGGAACGCCCGGTTAAGCGCAGGTAGCGTAAGGTTTCGTCATCGACTGGGAAGACGGAAACAGTTGAACCATATTCGGGGCTCATGTTACCGATGGTGGCACGGTTAGCGAGCGGAATTTCGGAAACGCCGGGACCATAGAACTCGACAAACTTGCCGACAACAAAATGCTTGCGCAGCATTTCGGTGATGGTAAGTACCAAGTCGGTTGCCGTTGTACCTTCGGGTAAAGAACCCGTTAACTTAAAGCCAACAACATTGGGAATGAGCATGGAAATTGGTTGACCCAGCATGGCCGCTTCGGCCTCGATGCCACCAACGCCCCACGCGACAATGCCTAGACCGTTAACCATAGGGGTATGCGAATCGGTACCCACACAAGTATCAGGGTAGGCGGTTTTGACGCCTTTTTCGTCGGTATTGGTGTAAACAACCTTAGAGAGATGCTCGAGGTTAACTTGGTGAACAATACCGGTGCCCGGTGGAACGACTTTGAAGTCTTCAAAGGCACTTTGGCCCCAACGTAAGAATTGGTAGCGCTCGAGGTTACGCTGGTATTCGATCTCGACGTTACGTTCGAAGGCGTCGGCTTGGCCGAAAACGTCGACAATAACGGAGTGGTCGATAACCAGTTCGACAGGCACTAAAGGGTTGATACGTTTTGGGTCGCCTTTAAGCGTTACCATGGCTTCGCGCATGGCGGCAAGGTCAACTACAGCAGGAACCCCAGTAAAGTCTTGTAAGACAACACGAGCGGGTGTAAAGGCAATTTCGCGCGAGGGTTCTGCTTTGGGATCCCAGGCAGCTAACGCCTCGATGTCTTCTTTGCGGATGTCGATACCGTTTTCGGTGCGCAAAAGGTTTTCGAGTAAGATTTTTAAGCTGTAAGGCAGCGTTTTGACATCGGCTCCCGGAGTATTTACCGCGTCGAGTTTAAAGATACGGTAAGATTCGTCGCCGACAGTTAATGTACTGCTGGCACCAAAACTATCGATACTTTTCATAAAGGATCTCCATCTGATTGATACGGTGGCCGGTAGCCTTTAGGCTTAGACGTTAGGCGTAGCACCTAGGCAACGGGGCTTATTAGTTAGCCAAGAGCGGTCGTTTAAGCTGCGCATGGTAACGAGCTACAAAATCATCAAAGCTTTCGGTGTCGGAAGCTTCAATTTCGATTTGCTCTTGGAGTGAGTGTTCGGCAATAGCTGCTAATTTTGCTTCAGCGGCTGGGTCGGTTTGTGCGGTTAATAAGCTGTGTTTGTGTTCGGCACTTTGCTGTAACGTATATTCGTGCAAACTAAGGCCGGTGTCGCGCAAATTTTGCAAGAGCTGGCCTGACGGGGTCAGGTCGGCATCTTTTACTTTAGCACGCTGGGCAGCTAGAGCAACGCTATGCCCTTGGTCGTTAAGGGCTGTATCGAGCAATTCGGCATAGGTTTGCATGGCTTCGAGAATTTCGTAAGCCCATTCGCGCAAACCAACTGTTTTGTTTTGGCGAATTAAACGCAGCTTGGGGTCGCGCCCTTTTTCGGCCACCAACGAGAAATTGTCGTGACTGTCTTGGCAATAACCGTTGTTAGGAAACCAAGCGCTCGGCTCGGTAGCGCAAAAGAGCAAAAACGTATCAAGAAATTTACATGATTCTTGGCTAATACCGAGCGGCGAAAAGGGATCGAGATCGAGACAGCGCACTTCGATGTATTCGACTCCGCGCTCGGCTAGGGCGGTGGCCGGACGCTCGCCAGAAGCGGTAGTGCGTTTAGGGCGAATACTAGAGTAGTACTCGTTTTCGATTTGAATAATATTTGGGTTGAGTTGTATCCACTCGCCGTTTCTGTGCGTGCCGATTGCTTCGTACTCGGGCCATGGTGTGGTCACGGCTTCGTAAATACGTTGTACAAAGGTTTCGAGGTCGTTGTAGCACATTTGTAATTCGGCCTGGGCGTTTTCTTTGTTGTTATAACCCAGGCCTGTCATGCGTAGACTGGTGGCGTAAGGGCTATACCAGGTATCGGAATCGAGCTTTTGCAATTGATGGTTAACGCCACGCAGAAAATTATCAGACGTAGCGGGTGATGCACCAAAAAGATACATTAGCAACCACGAAAAACGGGTGAAGTTTCTGATAAGCGCTAAATAACCTTTAGAACGCTTGGCTGTGAGCGAATCGGGGCCGTCATCGAATAGATGCCAAATGGCATCGTCTAGAGAAAAATTATAGTGTAGGCCAGCAATGCATTGCATAGGCTTGCCGTAACGCTCGGCTAAGCCACGCCGATAGACGTGTTTTAGCATGCCTGAATTAGAAGTGCCGTACCAGCCAATAGGGATGTCTGGCGTGGGCGGCAACCAAGCTGGCATCGACTGGCTCCAGATGAATTCGTCGTCGATGCGCTTGCTGACAAAATAATGGACGGCTTGGAGTTCGGCAAGCAAGCTGTCGGTGGTTTGATGGGTTTCGGTGATGAGTTCGAGTAGGGCTTCTGAATAATCGGTGGTAATGGCTGGGTTGCTTAGAGCGCTGCCAAGCGCCTTAGGGTGAGGGGTAAGCGCTAGTTTTCCTGCGCGGTCGACGCGTAGCCCTTCTTTTTCGATGCCGCGCAGGGTATTAACCAGCAATGAGGAATTGGCCTGCAGTAGTGCGAGGCGATGGTTGGTAGGCATCATCAGGAATAATCGATTTAGTGAGGGTTTACTTCTGATTTTACCTAGTTTGTCAAAGAACGTCGCCTTTACGATGGATTTGTGTTGTGTTGATTGTTTCAGGAGAGTCGATTGGGCTGGGATCGGGTGTATCGGCAATAAGCCGAATTGCAGGAACTTTGCGCGGTTGTGGCTGACTAGTGGCCGGTAATAATCCGGCAATAAATAGCAAGGTAATAGCTGCTTGACGACCGGATACTCGCAAATTGCGACAGGCGCTTTCTATATGAAAATTAACAGTCCGTTCGCTGACACCTAAAATTGTCGCGGTTTCCCAGCTGGTTTTACCCAGCGCTGCCCAATGTAAACAGGCTAATTGTTTTTCTGTAATGGTTGTCTCCACCACAGTAGTCTCCTAAATAAAGTATGAGTAGCTTTGTGTGAAACAAATAACTTTTTTGCAGTAATGGAATACATCTTTAAACAACAAAGCAACATTTTATTTCTTTTGCTTTCAAAATCGTGCTTTTGGAATATATCAATCATAATTGCGGGCGACAAGCCTTTCTGGCGCATAAAAGACACACTTAAAAACCGATTGTTTTCAAAACGCAACAACTTGTCATTGAGTGTTTAAGAGCAATGGTTGATGAGGTCTGCAGTAATGTGAGGTCTGCAGGGATGTGGGGACGGCAGTAGTGTGAGGTTGCGGTTGTTCGATTAGCGCAGCAAGAAAAACCCTCATTACGATGGGAAGTGTAGTTTGCTGTGCTGCGTAAAACAGCCTGTCGGGGGTATGGCTTTTTTGAGAGTAAAGCTAATTTGGCCTTATTGTTTGTAGTTAATGTTAAAATCACAACCCTGTACTTCGTGTTGCGCCGATTTGCTTGATCTGCTTGCGGGCGCTCGATAAATCCAGCTAAAGAGGTCCTT
>DATGSD010000318.1:0-5037 GCA_035302965.1 Burkholderiaceae bacterium
AAAGCTTCGTGTAACGGTTGGACAACGCTTTGCCTTGCGTGACGCCGCGCAAGCGCATAAAGCCTTGGCGGCGCGAAAAACGATTGGCGCAACGGTATTGTTGCCTTAATCTTCTAAATGGTAGCGGCTAACGAGATCAACTTCTTGTTTAGACCCTAAGATAACGCCAACGCGCTGATGGAGTGCTTCGGGCTTAATATCAAGAATTCGTTGGCCGCCGTCGATGGCGGCGCCGCCAGCTTGCTCGATAATAAACGCCATTGGGTTGGCTTCGTACAGTAGCCGAAGTTTCCCTTTTTTGCTGCTCGGCCTTTGGTCGCGAGGGTACATAAAAATACCGCCACGCGATAAAATTCTATGGACATCGGCCACCATAGAGGCCACCCAACGCATATTGTAGTCTTTGCCTAAGGGCCCATCTTGCCCTGCCAGGCAATCGTTAATATACCGGGCTACCGGCGATTCCCAGTGTCGCTGGTTAGACATATTAATGGCGAACTCGGAGGTTTCTTCGGGTATCGTAATGGCCTTCTGGGTAAGCAGCCAACTTCCGCTTTCGCGATCAAGTGTGAAGGCATAAACGCCGTTGCCAACGGTTAACATTAACTGCGTTTGTGGGCCATAAACGATGTAGCCAGCCGCGATCTGTGCACTACCTGGCTGAAAAAAATCGCTTTCTTCTATAGCACGCTCTACGCTGTCTTCAGGCGCTTTTAATATCGAAAATATTGTGCCAATCGAAACATTGACATCGATATTAGACGAGCCATCTAAGGGGTCAAACAACAATAAATAATCGCCGCGCGGATAAACGCCCGGAATTGGGTGAATGCTATCGACTTCCTCAGAAGCCATTGCCGCTAAAGAACCTCCCCATTCGTTAGCGGCTACAAGTTTGTCATTCGCAATGACGTCTAGTTTTTTTTGGACTTCTCCTTGGACGTTTTCGGTGTCGAGTGCGCCCAAAACTTCGGCTAAAGCGCCTTTATTAACTAGTGCGCTAATGGCCTGTCCGGTTTGGGCAACGGTTTCGATGATTTGTTGTAGCTGCGCAGTGACGACTTCGTTGCTGCGTTGCTGCTCGGTCAGAAACTGGGTGAGTGTTTTTCGAATCAAGGGTTTCTCCACATTACTGATTTAACGCTTTTTCGGCAATTTCTTTCACATTGGGCGACAGCCCTTCATGTGTACGAATTCGGGCATAGGCCTCTTTTAATGGTTGGGCATACATGCTGTCATAACGTTGCCAATTATCAAATATTCGTGCTAGGCGAGCAGCAATCTCAGGGTTAAGTTTATCGAGAGCCAGCACTTGTTCCTCCCAAAACTGATAGCCCTTGCTGGTGTGAATACCAAGAGGGTTGTTTTGGCAAAATTGAAAAATTAAAGCGCGTGCGCGGTTTGGGTTACGCAGAGTGAAAGCGGGGTGCAACATTAGCCCTCGTATTTCGTCTGCACTGGATGAAGGTGCTTGGGCTTGTAAGGCAAACCAACGATCAATGACTTCGGCGCTGTGCTGCCATTGCTCGTAAAAATCGCCTAGCAAATTACCAGCAGCTTGGGGTTGGTATTGGATAATAGCGGCAAGGGCGCTTAAGCGGTCGCTAAGATTATTGGCTTGTTGATACTGCTGTTGTGCTAATGACAGGGCATCAGTGTGATTAGCGGCCATCAGATAACGAAGCGCCAAGGCTTTACGAGCGCGCTGCCCCACCGAGTGGGGGTCGATTTGATACGTGCCCGCCGTATCGTTTCGGCTAGTTTCATACAGTTTTAAGAAGCTATCGGCTAACGATTGGCCTAAGCTTATTTCGAGTTGTTGCAGGGCCTTACGGGTAGCAACGGGGTCGGCAACTTTGAATCGATCTAACAAAACAGCGTCTGTTGGCATGGTTAATAAGCGAACTTGATACGCTGGGCTTATCGAGTCGTCTTGAAGAATTTCATACCAGGTGTCTACCAAGCTATGGTGACTGCTTGGCAAGCTGGTTTCAGTTCTTGCTTTAATTAACAGCGTAAGTTGCTCAATGAGTAATTCTTGCGCAGCTTCCCACCGAGCGAAAGGGTCGGGATCGTGTCGGGCTAAGAATGTCCATTCGGCAAAAGAACGCTTAAAGTTAACCTTTACGGGTGCCGAAAAGCCACGTAACAAAGACACGATAGGCGTCGATGAAATCGAGTCGATTTGCCATTGTTGTTGCTCGTCTTGTAACTGTAAAACGGCCGTATATGGGGTGGTGTTGTTGGCTTCTGTATTAATGGCATAGCTATGGCCATCTTGGCTTAGTAAGCCAAGAGCAAACGGGATATGTAGCGGTGGTTTTTTGCCCGGTTTTTCGAGCCCTACTGGTGCATTATGTTGCTTAAGCGTAATTGAACAACGTTGTGTGTCTGCACAGTAATTAATGTCAACATCTACTTGTGGCGTGCCAGCTTGCTCGTACCAGCGTCTAAATGCGTTTAAATTACGGCTTGGGTAGGGGTTTTGATAGGCCTTCTCCATTACGGTAATAAAATCGTCACAAGTAACGGCTTGCCCATCAAATTGTTGGAAGTAGTCGTGTAGGCCATCCAGAAAAGTTTGGTCGCCCAAGATGGTGTGAAGCATACGAATCACTTCAGCACCTTTTTCGTAGATAGTTGCGGTATAAAAGTTGCTAATTTCTTGGTAACTATCGGGCCGAATTGGGTGAGCCATAGGGCCTGCATCTTCAGGAAATTGCTGTGTTCGCAGCGTAATGACATCGTCGATGCGTTTAACTGCTCGCGCCGTTATGGCTTCTTGAGCACTTAGCCCCCGAGCTTGCATGTCGGCTGAAAATTCTTGCTCTCGAAAAACTGTTAAGCCTTCTTTAAGCGATAGCTGAAACCAATCGCGACACGTAACGCGGTTGCCAGTCCAGTTATGAAAGTATTCGTGACCAATAACGGCTTCTATGGTTTGGTAAGTTGAATCGGTAGCGGTATCTGGAGACGCTAAAATATACGAGGCATTAAAAATATTTAAGCCCTTGTTCTCCATAGCTCCCATATTGAAGTCGCGAGTAGCGACGATCATGAAGCGGTTTAAATCTAAATTTAGGCCAAAACGCGAGCGATCCCACTCGATAGCCCGAATTAAACAAGCCATAGCCCATTCGGTTTGGGCATAACACCCTTTGTCGCTGTAAATTTGCAACAATGCTTTTTGACCGGAGTCAAACTCGTAATGGTGTTCGCGGCAATCAAAGTCGCCAGCAACAATGGCAAATAAATACGAGGGCTTGGGGTGGGGATCCTCCCAAACTGCTAGGTGGCGACCATCGTCTAAGTTGCGTGTTTCGATTAAATTACCGTTCGATAACAAGTAGGGGTAGCGTTTCTTACAAGCGCGCAGGGTAACGGTATAGCGCGACATAACGTCGGGCCTATCAGGAAACCATGTAATACGTCGGAAGCCTTGGGCCTCGCATTGGCTAAGTAGGCTGTTACCCGATACATAAAGCCCCATTAAGCTGCTGTTTTCTGCAGGGCGACAATAATTTACGATTTCTAACACAAAGTGTTTTTTATCGGGGAACAGCGTTAGTGTGCCGTTGTCTAATTTCCATTTCGACTGATCGACAGTTTGGCCATCAATAAGCACACTTTCAAGTTCGAGCTCATCACCGTCTAATAAAAGGGCTTGCGGCGTGTCACTTGTGCTTTCGATGTTGTAAACCGAGTGAACACGTGTTTTTGTGGCGTCAAGATCGAAATTTAGGGCGACAGTATGGAATTGATACGGGTAGGGTTGGTAGTCGTCGCGTAAAATGGTTTGTACAGTATCAGTACGCATGGGTCTTTGCTTAAAGTTTGATCATGCCACATTGTAATTGCTGCTGCCGGCCTGCGCGAGACGCTTAAACCGACGGCATAATAGATCATTGGGGTGCTTAGCCCTATTTATCGGAGTCAGCTAGGAGTTGGGCATGTATTTTCTAGGGCGTTGTTCACAGCGAGTGTTTTTTCTGGCTGCTATCACGTTCCTTGCTTTGGTGTTGTCAGGGTGTGCGTCACAACTTTCAGCACGTGTAACATCGTTCGAGCAATGGCCCAGCGATGTTGTTGGGGCAACTTATCGCATTCAACCGAACGCGCAGCAAGAAAACAATCTCGAGTTTCAAGCCTATGCCGATATGGTCCGAGCCGCCATTGGTGCGACCGGCCTCATTGAGGCTCAAACCGATCAAGCGGCGCGGTTTATCGTCGAGTTTGATTACAGCAACCCCGAATCGCAAGTTTGGGTACAAGAGTTCGCCGATCCATTTATGTACGGCGGGCCCTGGCCTATGTATTCACCCTGGGGAGCCTATTACGGTGGTTACTATGGTGGATGGGGAGGTGGTTTTATGATGACTCCACCCGTTGTAAATACGCCGGTAGAGGTTTACAAAAACACCTTAACGCTTACTATTCAAGACAGCGCTCACGATAATAAACAGGTGTACCAGTCTACCGCTGTTAATCAGTCATCTTCTGACAATTTATTCGAGGTAATGCCTTATTTAGTTAGGGCGGTTTTCGATGGTTTCCCCGGTCGCAGTGGTGAAGTCCGAGAAGTTAACTATCCCTTGCCACAGTAATGCGTTTGTTTGTTTATGCCTAAAGATGCTTCTAAACCCATAATCGCTAAAGTAGCAGCGATCCAGCTTGTATCTAGCACGTCGCTCGCAGAGAATCTTCAGCAAACCGCTGGTTTAGTTGCGCAAGCGGCCGACCAGGGGGCGCAGCTTGTGTTGTTACCCGAGTATTTTTGTTTTATGGGTGCTCATGATCACGATAAGCTTGCGTTAAAAGAACCCTTCGGAAACGGCCCCATACAAAACTTTTTAGCCAAATTGGCAAAAACCCACAAAATATGGCTTGCTGGTGGTACCCTGCCTATAGAAAGCCCCGATAAACACCGTATCTATAACAGCTTGCTTGTGTTTGCACCCGATGCAAGTGTGCAAGCCCGCTACGATAAAATCCATTTGTTTGGCTTACAAACGGCAAACGAATCGTTTAACGAAGCCG
>DATGSD010000319.1:0-4105 GCA_035302965.1 Burkholderiaceae bacterium
TAATCCACTCGAGCCAATCGGGCCACCAACTACCTTGATGAACTGTTGCGGCATCGTACCACTCGCTGGCCTCGGCGGTAAGCGCGTCATCGGGGTTATCCGACTTCCAGTATTGACGCCGTTTTTTTGCCGGCGGGTTGATTACACCAGCAATATGACCCGAAGCGCCCAACACAAACTGTTTAGGACCACTTAGCAAGGCATTAGTCGCATAGGCCGAACGCCACGGGACGATATGATCTTCGCGCGACCCGTAGATATATGCTGGTAAGTCGAGTGAAGCAAAGTCGATATCAACACCGCAAACTTTAACAGCCCCGGGCGTTTTAAGTTTATTTTCGAGATAAGTGTTACGGAAATACCAGGTGAAAAACGGGCCGGGTATATTTGTACCGTCGCTGTTCCAATATAAGATGTCGAACGGCGGTGGTGTTTGACCTTTTAGGTAATTATTAACAACGTAATTCCAGACCAGTTCGTTGGGTCGCAAAAATGAAAAAGTTGTTGCCAATTCGCTGGCCGGCATTAAGCCACCTTGACCAAATTGCAATTCGCGCAAGCGCGCATGAGCCTCGTTAACAAAAACATCGAGCACGCCCGTATCGGTAAAATCGAGCATGGTGGTTAACAAGGTTAGAGAATACACAGGTTGTTGCTGACGCGTCTTTGCAACCGCCAAGGCCGTTGCAAGTAACGTTCCGCCCACACAAAAACCTAATGCATTAATTTGCTTTTGCCCGGAAATGGCACGAACGACGTCTATCGCTTTTAAAACGCCGTCTTCGATGTAATCGTCCCAAGTGGCCTCTTGAATGCCATCGGTGTCGGTAACGGTTGGATTGCGCCACGACACCATGTAAACCGTAAGACCCGCTTCGACGGCATACCGTACAAAAGAATTCTCGGCTTGCAAATCGAGAATGTAATATTTATTAATACACGGCGGCACCATTAATAAAGGCCGACGATAAACGGTAGACGTTTGCGGTGCGTATTGAATTAATTGAAAAATAGAGTTTTGGAAAACCACCTGCCCTTCGGTAACAGCAAGGTTTTCGCCCAAAGCAAACTGCGACTCGTCAGTTTGCGACATCCGACCTTTTTGTAAATCGGCAAATAAATTACTAATGCCCGAAAGCAACGATTGCCCCTGGGTTTCAAGCATTAATTGCTGCGCCTCGGGGTTGGTTGCCAAGTAGTTGCTAGGCGCCAGTGCATCGAGCCACTGTTGTACCGAAAAACGCAAGCGCGAACGCAGATCTTCGGGAATGTCGGCGGCCTCGACCATTTGGTTCAGCGTGCGCGTTGACAATAAATACATGTGAGCCATCGCCAAATAAGCGGGTTGGTCTGACCAAGCTTGGCTAGAAAACCGCCGATCAGACACAGTGCTTAAATTACCCTGCTGCATTGCACTATAGATGGCTTGCCAACCAGACATATAGTTGGATTGAATTTCGCGAAGCTCTTCAGCATTAATGGGGAACGGCGTAAGCCATGGCACGGTGAACGGTAAAGTCATAGGGCCCCCTTAAATTGCAATACATCGTCATCTTATGATGTGTTGCAGCACAGTTACTGTCAATTCGGGTTACTCGCTAGGGTTGAATCCAAGCGATTGTTGCTTGGCGACCACACACCGATTCGCGGCGGTATGAATAGAGCTGGTTGGGAGAACAAAAGGTACAGAAACGACTAATTTCTACGTGTTGGACACCCGCCTTGGCCAGTCGATAACTAGCCAAACCCGATAAATTAGCTAGCCACTTTTGAGGGGCGGAGCTTACGGGCTGAAAATAACACTTTGCATCAGCATTATGCTGCGTGAAGGCCTCGTAAACGTCGGCACCAACTTCATAACACTGTTGGCAAATAGCCGGCCCAATCCAGGCCTGCCATCCAATGGCTTGAGGTAAACGCTTTTGCAAAAGAGCACAAGTGTTTTCGAGAATGCCACCCAACAGGCCGCGCCAACCTGCATGAGCAACACCTAAAGCCTGGCCCGACACATCGGCAATAACAACGGGTAGACAGTCGGCGGTTAAAATCGCTAACGGCTGCAAGGGCTGCATAGTAATCAAGGCATCGGCTTGTGGCACAGCTTGCGCTGGAATTTGATCGGCCTGAACAACCTCAACCCCATGAACTTGGTTTAACCAAACAGGCGGATTAGGTAACTGCGCCGCAAGCAAGCGTCGATTATGAGCAACGGCTTGGGGTTTATCGCCCACATGTTCAGCTAAATTAAATGAGCTATAACCCTCTTGGCTAACGCCACCAAAACGTTGGGTGCAAAAATACTTAACACCATTCCAGCTACTACCGCTTAGCGCCGTTAAATTAGCTAAAGTTAACTTAGCCATTGCACCGCCTTTGCTATGTTTTGGTAATCATCCGGAGGCGACACTTCAAAACGCCATGGCAGGCCTTGGGTATCGATAAAACCTAATACTTGAGCATGCAACAGTTGGCGCGACGCGCCTAAGTGCACGCGGCCGCCATAAAGCGTATCGCCAACAATTGGGTGGCCCAGGTGTTTAAGATGAACGCGAATTTGGTGGGTACGGCCTGTTTCAAGTCGGCAAAGCAACTCGGTAACCGCTTCTTCTTGAAGATAACCCATACGTAAACTTTTGTAGTAAGTTAAGGCATCGCGTGGAGCGATAGGCTGCTGCGTCGTCATACGAACGGGTACTCGAGGATCACGACCCAGGGGCTCGGCGATTTTACCTGCGCCACCTAGGTGGCCTTTAACTAAGCAACGGTATTCGCGCAAGACACGACGGTTTTTTAATTGCGTAACCATACAGTCGCGCATCGTTGCCGTTAAAGCTACCACCATTAAGCCAGACGTATCTTTGTCGAGACGATGGACAATTCCGGCTCGTTCGACTTGGCTTAATTGCGGGAAACGGTGCAGCAAGCCGTTTAACAACGTACCTTGCCAATTACCGGCTCCGGGATGCACGACCAAGCCGGCTCGTTTGTTAACAACAAGCCATTGAGGACTTTGTGCAATCACCTCGAAACAAACAGGCTGCGGCGTAAAGGCATAGTCTTCGGGTTCCGGTGGTGGGAAAACCGTAATACAATCTCCGGCAGACACCTTTTGCCGACGCAGCACTTTTTGCTCGTTCACACGCACATGCCCTGCGTCAATCCAGGCTTGAAGACGGCTGCGCGAGTGTTCTGGCATCAAGCTAGCCAACACCCTATCGAGACGCTCGCCAGTAATTTCGTTGGGCACAAAAAATTGCCGACGATTTGGCGAACTTGAACTTTCTTTGGCAATATCTGTGTCAGGCACGACATCTAATCCTATAATCTGCCTGCTATGCTAACACCAAGGATGCTTTTGTGACTCGTCAACTTGCTCAATTATCAGGCCTTTCATTTTTTACTCGGGCCATTCAAATCGTTTTTTTATGCGTGGCCATTGCTGCGCTTAGTGCTTGCGGCTCTAACAAAAACGAAGTCGACGAAACGGCGGGCTGGAGCGCCGAACGGCTTTACCAAGAAGCCCGTTCCGACGTCAGCAGCGGTAACTGGGCCGAAGCTCGCAAACGCCTCGAAGCTCTCGAAGCCCGCTACCCATTTGGTGGTTACGCGCAACAAGCCCTAATGGAATTAGCCTATGTTAATTGGAAAGACGACGAGCCCGAACAAGCACTTGCGGCCATCGATCGCTTCCAGTTGCAGTATCCCAACCACGAGGGATCTGACTACATGCTTTATCTAAAAGGGCTAATCACGTTTACTCCTCCTAGTGCCGCCTTTTCCAAAATTACACGTCAAGACCCTAGCGAGCGCGATCCAAAAGGCTTACGCGAGTCGTACGATGCCTTTAACGAGCTAATCCGCACCTATCCCGATAGTCGCTATACGCCCGATGCTAAAAAGCGCCTGGCTTGGCTAGTAAACGCTCTGGCAGAAAACGAAGTGCATGTGGCCCAATATTATTACGAGCGCAAGGCCTATTTAGCTGCAATAAACCGAGCGCAAACGGTTATTACCGATTTTGAAGGCGTACCCATTGCCGAAAAAGCGCTCTACATTACTTATCTGGCCTACGACAAGCTAAACATGCCCGAGCTGCGCGACGATG
>DATGSD010000320.1:0-8688 GCA_035302965.1 Burkholderiaceae bacterium
GCTATTGGCAACCGTGCACGGCGGTTTATGCCAATTGTTATTATCGTACTGTACGCAGCTGGCATCGGGCTAGCTTGGCATTACCGAGCACTGCTTGCCCACCCCTTCTCAAACAGCTTTGGCCTGTTGCTAAGCCTAAAAATTTTGCTTGCAATCAGTGTGCTAATTCATTTTATTTCTGCCATTACCCTAAGCGCAAAAAAACGCTTACGGGGGGTGCATTTTAAGTACATCCACCTCAGTGTTTTCTTGCATATGCTTGGCATTATATTTTTAGCCAAAGCGATGTTTTTCTTACACTAAAAACGCGGCAAGCCTTACACCATAAGCCTTGCACGCCCAGTTAAAAACGACCTTGCATGGTTGGCTCAAAAACCCTACAATTAGTGCTTGGCGGCCACAACAACACAACATATAGTGGTTAAATCGCAGTGGCCCGCCTTCAAATTTCTCAACAAAACGCCTTGTAAAACAGGCACTAATCTAAAAAAGTTATTAATAACTTAAGCAGTTACGCAGACTCTTAAGGCAAGCAATTGTGTCGCCTTAAACAAAGCCTGCCAAACAATTGCTAGGAGCCCTCATGCAAACCACCACTGTTGCCGATTCTTCGTCAGAAACCTCATCGGTTCAAGCAGCGTCTAAACAAGACACCAAACAAAAAGACAGCCCCTGGGCCAATTACAACGTCATTCGCCGCAATGGCGCCGTCGTTGGTTTCGAGCCCAGCAAAATCGCTGTCGCCATGACCAAAGCGTTTTTAGCTGTTCATGGTGGCCAAAGTGCTGCGTCAGCACGTATTCGCGAAATCGTGGGTAATTTAACCAATCAGGTTCTTGGTGCCCTCATGCGCAACCGTGCAGGCGGTGGCACATTCAACATCGAAGAAATCCAAGACCAAGTCGAACTCGCCTTAATGCGTTCGGGCGAACACGATGTTGCCCGCGCCTACGTTCTGTACCGCGAAAAACGCGCCCAAGAACGTGCTCGCGCAAAAGAAGACACTGCCCCCGAAAGCACCCCAGAAACCACCCTAAACGTTACCGACGATGGTGTTACGCGCCCGCTTAACCTCGATGTTCTGCGCCAAACCATCACCGAAGCCTCCGAAGGGCTAAAAATCGATATCGATGTCGAAGGCATTGTTAACGAAACCGTTAAAAACCTTTACGACGGCGTCCCCCTCGACGAGGTCTACAAGTCGGCTATTTTAGCTGCCCGTGCGCTGGTCGAAACCGACCCCGCATACAGCCAAGTTACGGCCGGCCTCTTGTTGCACACCATCCGCAAAGAAGTCCTCGAAGAAGAAGTCTCACAATCCGACATGGCAACGCGCTATGCCGAGTACTTCCCACGCTTTATTAAAAAAGGCATCGAAGGCGGTTTACTCGACAAACAATTAGCTCAGTTCGACCTCCAGCGCCTAGGCCAGGCCCTTAAGTCAGAGCGCGACCTGCTCTTTAATTACTTGGGCTTGCAAACCCTCTACGATCGCTACTTCTTGCATTTGCAAGGGCAGCGCATCGAGCTTCCGCAGGTTTTCTTTATGCGGGTAGCTATGGGCTTGGCGCTTAACGAAATCGACCGCGAAGAACGCGCCATCGAATTCTACGAGCTGCTGTCGTCTTTCGACTTCATGAGCTCAACGCCTACGCTGTTCAACTCGGGCACCATCCATTCGCAGCTGTCTTCTTGCTATCTCAGCACCGTTCCTGACGATCTCGAGGGCATTTACGACGCCATTAAAGACAACGCCCTACTAGCGAAATACGCCGGTGGCCTGGGTAACGACTGGACCCCTGTCCGTGCCTTACGCAGCCACATTAAAGGCACAAACGGCGAAAGCCAAGGTGTCGTACCGTTCTTAAAAGTTGTTAACGACACCGCTGTCGCCGTTAACCAGGGCGGAAAGCGCAAGGGGGCCGTTTGTGCCTACCTCGAAACCTGGCACCTCGACATTGAAGAGTTCCTCGAGCTTCGCAAAAACACCGGAGACGAGCGCCGTCGCACCCACGACATGAATACCGCCAACTGGATTCCCGACCTCTTCATGAAGCGGGTTATGGAAAAGGGCGATTGGACACTCTTTTCACCATCCGATGTGCCCGACCTCCACGACAAATACGGTAAAGAGTTCGAAAAAGCTTATACCGCCTACGAGGCCAAGGCCGCTAATGGCGAAATTCCGCTGCATAAAACCATTCCTGCCGAGTCGCTGTGGCGCAAAATGCTCTCCATGCTCTTTGAAACTGGTCACCCTTGGCTCACTTTCAAAGACCCTTGCAATATTCGCTCGCCGCAACAACACGTTGGCGTAGTGCATAGCTCCAACCTATGTACCGAAATTACGCTTAACACAAGCGACACCGAAATCGCGGTGTGCAACTTAGGTTCTGTCAACCTTGTTGCCCATATGAAAGAAAACGCCAACGGCCAATACGAACTCGATCACGAAAAACTCGAGCGCACCATTAACACAGCGATGCGCATGCTCGACAACGTTATCGACATCAACTACTACGCTGTTGCCAAAGCACGCAATGCAAACGCACGCCACCGCCCTGTAGGGCTTGGCATGATGGGCTTCCAAGATTGCCTACACTTAATGCGCGTACCGTTTGCTAGCCAAGAAGCTATCGAGTTTTCTGATCGCTCGGCCGAAGCCGTTTGCTATTACGCTTACCAAGCGTCTAGCAAGCTCGCCATCGAGCGCGGCAGTTACTCTACCTTCGAAGGTTCTCTCTGGAGCCGTGGCATCTTGCCACAAGACACCATCGCTATGTTGCGCGAAGAGCGTGGCGGCTATGTCGATGTCGACACCAGCAGCACCCTCGATTGGGAAAGCCTGCGCAGCCACATTCAAAAACATGGCATGCGTAACTCAAACTGTGTTGCCATTGCACCAACGGCCACCATTTCAAACATTATTGGTGTATCGCCTTGTATCGAGCCTAACTATCGCAACCTTTACGTAAAATCCAACCTTTCTGGCGAGTTCACGGTTATTAACGAGTACCTCGTCGAAGACCTCAAAAAGCTTGGTCTTTGGGACGAAGTCATGGTTGCCGACCTCAAATATTTCGATGGCAGCTTAACCGCCATCGATCGCGTGCCCGCAGAACTCCACGAGCTCTACGCCACCGCATTCGAAATCGATCCGGTTTGGGTTGTCGAGTGCGCAGCACGCCGTCAAAAATGGATTGATCAAGCACAATCTCTCAATATTTTCATGGGCGGGGTTTCGGGTCAAAAACTTGACGAAACCTATAAGCTAGCCTGGCAGCGTGGCCTTAAAACCACCTACTACCTGCGTTCTAGCGGAGCAACCAGCGCCGAAAAATCTACCGGCCAAGGTGGCGAGCTTACTGCGGTTAACACCGGTAACAGCGGTGTAGCAACTGCCGCGGCAGTAAGCCAAATTAGCAAACCGGCAAGCACCGATACTGCTGACTTCGATGCCGCTATCTGCTCCATTACCCCAGCTGACGATAACTTCGACGAATGCGAAGTGTGTCAGTAAACCACCAACACAGGACACAATTATGAGCATACTTAACTGGGATGATTTCGATTTCGCACCGGCCGACCCACAAGAAAAAGCCAAACCGGCGAAAAAACCGGCCAGCCCTATCCCTAGCCCCGAACTCCCCGAGACTCAAGAGGCGTCAAGCCCAGAGCCAGCGGCTGCTACTTCAGCTCCCGCAGCGCCTGCTCCATCGGCCGCTAATGGTAATGGGCTTGCTAGCGATGCGGCTGGTGCCAGCACAGTTGCGCCCGTCTCTCAAGAGCGGGTGCGTATGCAAGATAAGCGGGTTATTAACGCCAAAACTGACGTTAACCAACTAGTTCCCTTTAAGTACCAGTGGGCCTGGGAAAAATACCTCGCTTCTTGCGCTAACCACTGGATGCCACAAGAAATTAATATGTCGCGCGATATCGCGCTCTGGAAAGACCCCGAAGGGCTTACCGAAGACGAACGCCGTATTGTTAAACGCAACCTAGGCTTTTTTGTTACGGCCGACTCGCTTGCCGCTAACAATATCGTTTTGGGGGCGTATCGCCACATTACTGCACCCGAGTGCCGTCAATTCCTTTTGCGCCAAGCGTTCGAAGAAGCGATTCATACCCACGCGTATCAATACATTGTCGAAAGCCTCGACCTCGACGAAGCGGAGATCTTTAACGCGTACAACGAAATTCCGTCTATTCGCGAAAAAGACGAGTTCCTCATCCCCTTCATCGACGCTATTGCCGACCCTCATTTCCAAACCGGAACACCAGAAGCCGACCAAACACTACTCAAGTCGCTAATTGTGTTTGCCTGCCTAATGGAAGGCCTATTCTTCTATGTCGGCTTTACACAAATTTTGGCTCTGGGTCGTCAAAACAAAATGACGGGTGCTGCCGAACAGTACATGTATATCTTGCGCGACGAGTCTATGCACTGCAGTTTTGGCATCGACCTTATTAACACTATTAAGCTCGAAAACCCGCACCTCTGGACACCCGAATTTCGCGAAGAAATCCGCGGTTTGTTTAAGCAGGCTGTCGACCTCGAATATGCTTATGCCGAAGACACCATGCCACGCGGTGTACTGGGCTTAAATGCCTCGATGTTTAAGGCATACTTACGCTTTATTGCCAACCGTCGCTGCCAGCAAATCGGGATCGAGCCTTTATTCGACCAACAAGAAAACCCCTTCCCCTGGATGGCCGAAATGATTGACCTCAAAAAAGAGCGTAACTTTTTTGAAACTCGCGTTATTGAATACCAGACAGGTGGCGCACTAAGCTGGGAGTAATGCTTGGACACTTGAAGCCCATGCGTTAGACTACATAAGGCGTACAAGGTAATTTACAATAACACCTTGTACGTCTTTTTCATGTAGTCTTCGACGAGTCACTCAGGAGCACTGTTATGGCAACAGCGAAAAAAGCTGCCAAAAAAACGGCCAAAAAGGCCGCAAAAAAAGCAAGTGCAGCTAAAACCGTTGCATCCACTGAAGCACGTAAAACCACTGCAAAAAAAACAAGCGCTAAAAAAGCAACTGCTAAAAAAACTGCGGCAAAAAAGACAGCTGCAAAAAAGCGCACCGTAAGTAAAAAAACCACTGCAAAAAAAGCAGCCGCTAAAAAATCAACCGCTAAAACAGCTAAAAAAACCGCCGTTAAAACTACCGCCGCCAAAACGGCAGTTAACCCCGAAGCATCTTGGCCTTTTCCCGTTGGTAAACGCCCTTAAACAAGCAGGCAACAACTTCGCCAACAGCAATATCTTTCTGCCACCGAATCAGGGACCTTTCTAAAATATATATATGCTTAGTAACATTTTTAGCTTTATTGTCACCATCGCGTTTACCTTATTCGGTGTTGCGCTAATTTTACGCGCCTGGTCGTACGCGATACGCTTGCATCCGTTCAACCCTTATTCGCAAGCTATATTTTCGTTAACCGATTGGCTAGTGCAGCCCATCCGCCGCTTTGTAGGGCCAAGTGGCAGGTTCGATACGCCCAGTATTATTGCTTGTTGGTTAACAGCTTTTGTCTTTCAGCTAATTATTTGGGTTACCTTAACCGGCCAAGCCCCCCTAGTACAAATGCTGCTGCCCACGGTGTTTTCGGGCATTTTCATGGTCTTTAAATGGACTTTCAACCTTATTTTATGGGCAACTTTAATTCAGGTAGTGTTGTCGTGGGTAAACCCTGCCGCACCTATCATGCCGGTACTACAAACATTAACCGCCCCTTTGCTTAACCCTATCCGACGGCTAATACCAAACTTTGGTGGTCTCGATTTTTCGCCCTTAGTTTTAATTATTTTGGCGCAAATCGGCATTGTCGTGCTCGAACAAATTGTGTTTTCGTTGGCGGGTATTTAGGCCCTTTGCCAACCAAACAAAAAGCTAGGCGTAATCTTATTAACGAAACGATTTAGCCTAGCAACAATACTAATACAGTAAGTGGGCAAGCATCATGCCCACTTACGTGTGTACATCACGCAATACGATTTTGCGCCGACAAAAATAAATTACATCGGTACAACCCGTGTAGGGCCGCCGCCGCTAATAACCCGAACGCGTTGGCCCGCCGATAACTGAACATCGGCTTCTTGCGCAATTACGCGGGTTTCACCGTTATCGAGCTGAACCGTAATTTCGAGGCCCTGGCGCTTGTTAACTCGACCTTCAACTTGATCGCCAACAATGCCACCTAGCAGCGCCCCACCAACTGTGGCTAGGGTGCGGCCGCGGCCGCCACCAACGGCACTACCGGCCACGCCACCTAATGCGGCGCCACCAACAGCCCCAACACCGCTAGTACGATCGGTTTGTATGGTTACAGGGCGCACAGACACTACGGTGCCGTTACGCACGATTTGTTCGCGCTGAGCCTGGTCGTAGGTATAAACCGAACTAGAAGCCGAATGCTGTGCACAGCCGGCCAGCGCCCCAAGCGAGGCCACTACGACAACTAGGCCAAGAAGATGACGACCACCTTTTGGTCGCCTAATACTTGAAATCGACGTCATTAAAAGCTCCTAAATGCCTAAAAAGCAGGCTTGAAACATCTATACATTATTTGGATTTGGATAACCTGCCAAGGCCAGAAGCAAGCAGGTTCGATTATTTTGCTTGTTTTAAAGCAGCCGCACGGCCGACCTAAAGCGCCACATCAACTTGATAATGCTTTTGCATTAACTGACGAATAGTGGCTTGATCGAGTGCGTGGTTTTGAGGCCCTCTCGAGCCAATTTTAATGGCACCTAATACATTCGCCAACCGACACGCGTCAATTAGGCTCCAGCCAGCTTGTAAACCGTATAACAAGCCAGCACGGTGAGCATCGCCACAACCTGTTGGATCGACAACCTTATCTACCGGTATACCCTCGATAGACGTTTCAGTACCATTTTCATATAAGGTGGCTCCTTCGGCGCCGCGAGTAATAACAGCCGCCTGCAAAGAACGAGCAATGTCGGCTATTTTACGACCTGTGCGCTGCTCGATAACCGTAGCTTCGTAGTCGTTAGCGCTTAAAATTTGCGTTAACTCGAACATGCGTTCGAGGTCGTCTTTATCGAATAGCGGCATAGCCTGACCCAAGTCGAACACAAACGGGATGTTTTCTTCGCGTAGGCGCTCGGCATGCGCAAACATGCCTTCTTTGGCATCTGGAGCAACAATACCCCAAGCCGCCGGCGTTCCGGAAAGATCGTTATCGGCCGAGTGCTGCATGGCCCCGGGGTGAAACGACGCGATTTGGTTGTTATCGAGGTCTGTCGTAATAAAGCACTGGGGCGTAAACATATCGGGTAACACGCGTACTAAACGGGTATCAATACCCTGTTTTTTCATGTACTCGAGATAATCGGCAGCGTCTCCACCTACCGTGCCCACCGGTATTGGGTTGGCCCCCAACTGACGCAAGTTATACGCAATATTACCTGCACAGCCCCCATACTCTTTACGCATAGACGGCACAAAAAACGAAACGCTAAGCGACTGAATATTATCGGCTAGTAAATGGTCTTTGAAATGACCGTCAAACACGGCAATTGTGTCAAAAGCCAACGAACCACAAACCAAAATCGTATTGGGCATAAAAATCCTTTTTTTCTTGTTGTTGTACTAACTTAGTAGCCACGACAACAACAAGCCCTGAAAGAGAAGGTTTAATACAACAACAAAAAGCTGAACAACTTATGGGAAATGCAAGGTTAAGCGGTAACCACTAATCGCTAAACCCTCTAAATGCAAAGGCAAGTTAATTTCAAGCTCTCGATTTGCCGCAAAGGGCTGATCAGCCAACTGCTGCGGCAAGTATTCGCTAGGGGTAAGCGCGCGCTGCACAACGCGAGCTCCAGAAAAATCGCTAAGTTCGAGCCATAATACCGGCCATTGCTGTGGCTTATCATAAGCGTTTCGCAGCACAAAACCTAAAGTCATGTCGTGGCTTGTTTGGTCTTGTGCTTTAGCGTCGGTTTTTAAAGATGAGGCTGTTATTGATAGGGCATCAATAACGCGTGGGTAGGCGACTTCACAAGCCATTTTCTGGCAAGCCTGTTCGAGCACAGGACGCAAGCTCGGCATATAGTTGGCAATAGCGACACGGTAAACAAATAGCAGCTGGGCCAACAATACAAACAAACCAACAATAATTAAAACCCACCAAACTACCCGAAACCCTCTCGATGGTTCGCTTTCTTCCTCGCCCAAAAAGCCAGGTAAAACGGGGTTGTCAGGGTCGCGAGGGGGTAAGTAAATTTCTTCAGAAGTTTCAATAGCATCGTCAGGTAAAAGCCTAAAAGCATCTGTTGCTTCAGCTCGGCTTTGTATTGGCGACGTGCTGCTTGTGCGTGTCGAGCGTGGGAAGCGAATGGCAGCGGTTGCCTCGCGGTCTTCTTCGGTATCTCGGGAATCGCTTAAAGAAGTTGGAGCATCACCCAGAGAAGTTGGCGATTCAGCTAAACGCTCTGGGCGGGCTGGGTAAAGGCCAGGGCTCTGATCGTCGTAGTCATCGGCAGCTTCGTGGCGGTCAGAGTAGTCGTGGTCGTCGTGCTCTGCTTGGTAACCACCCAGATGACTTTTGTGGTTTTTGTGTCGGTAGCGGCCCTGATGCTCTTGGCTATCCGCGTCTGGGTGACGTGGTCGCCCACGCCGAATTAAATCACTACGTGTTTTTGGTAGT
>DATGSD010000321.1:0-2474 GCA_035302965.1 Burkholderiaceae bacterium
GTCTTGTACTATTTGCTAGTTGATTCGGCAAGAAACGGCGCGGCAATTGACTGCCTTTGCTGGTGGTTATTGGTCTTGCGCCCCCTTGTTGAATCGCGATCTTTAAATAAAAAACGGCTGCTGCTTGTAAAAGCGGCGGCCGTTTTCTCTTAAAAAGAGGTTAAGGCTTATAAGCCAGGGTCTTTAAATTGCTCAATTTTATCGAATTCGACGTTGTAGATCTCGCCATCAATCATTTCGGAGCGACGGATATAAACGTTTTGGATGATGTCGCGGGTTTCAGGGTCGATGCTGATGGGGCCGCGTGGGCTTTCCCAGCTCATGCCTTTCATGGCTTCAACAATTTCGTCGCCCGAGGCGTCGGTGCCGGCTTTTTTAACCGCTTCGTAAATTAAATGCATGCCGTCGTACCCACCGACTGACATGAAGTTAGGACGCATGCTGTTGTTAGTGAGTTCTTTAAAACCAGCAACGTATTGGCGGTTCAGGTCGGAATCGTGAGCTGCTGAATAGTGTTGCGAGGTAACGATGCCAAGTGCCTCGGGGCCCATGCTTGGCAGAAGGTCGTCGTCAAGAACGTCACCCATACCTATTAGTTGGATACCTGCTTCGGCCAGGCCTTTTTCATCGTATTGCTTCATGAGGCTGATACCAGGCCCAGAGGGGACAAAGACAAACATGGCATCGGGTTTGCTGTCTCGAATGCGCTGAATAAAAGGCGCGAAGTCGGGGTTTTGGAGAGGAACCCGCAAGCTATCCATGATTTCGCCGCCTTTTTCTTCAAACTTTTTAACAAAAGCTTTTTCAGCGTCGTGGCCGGGGCCATAATCGGTAATTAAAGTAATAACTTTTTTAATTCCCGATTCAGGCTTAGCGGCCCATTCGGCTAGCGGCGCAGCAATTTGTGGTACGGTTTGCGAGGTGCGCACAATATAGGGCGATTTTTCGACAATAGACGATGTTGCGGCAGCCATGACAACCATGGGCTTTTTAGCTTGGGTGGCGATGGGCGCAGCAGCGAAGGCCAAAGGCGTTAAGCCAAAGCCAGCCAAGACGTCGACATCATCTTTAACGACGAGCTCTTGTGCTAGGCGCTTGGTGGTTTCGGGCTGTAAGCCACCGTCGTCTTTAACTATAAGTTGCACGGGGCGGTCGCCGATTGTATCGCCGTGTTCTTGAATATACAGGCGGGCGGCGGCTTCAATTTGCTTACCAGTAGAGGCAAAGGGGCCGGTTAGCGGCACAATAAGACCGATTTTAAATGGGTCGGCAGCCAAGCTGCTGCTTGCAAAGGCAACGCTGCTAGCCGCGACTAATAATTTAGCAATTAGCTTCATGAGAACTCCTCGGTTTGTGGAAAGGAACTTAAAAAATAGCTTGATGGTGTTGCTGTTTCTTATTGAGTGTACTGAATAGGTAGTTTATGGTAGCGCTTCATTAGCTGAGTTTCCTCGTTGTTAATTGTACCCATAGATGACCTAGCCGTCCGAAGGGGCGCGTTTTAGTCTATTGACCGACTGAGAGAGTTGTTGAATGAAGGCGCAAGAAGGTAGTGTGAGGCGAGCTCTCAAGCCGACGAAATGGGTGTTAGCGTGTGTGCTAATGGTGGTTTGGGCGGTGCCCTTTGTAGCGGCACAGGTGGCATTTGATGCTGACACCAACCCTGAGCTTGCCAGCCAATTTATTATTAGCCCGCAAGTAAGTGCACAACACTATATGGTGTCTAGTGCTAACCCATTAGCCAGCCAGGCCGGTTTCGATATATTACGCCGTGGGGGTGGGGCCATCGATGCCGCCATTGCGACACAGCTTGTTTTAAATTTGGTAGAGCCGCAGTCGTCTGGCATTGGCGGTGGCGCATTTATCGTGTATTACGATCGCCTAAACGACAAGCTAGTGACCTATGATGGTCGCGAAACCGCCCCGACCGGCGTTAGCGACGCGATGTTTTTAAATGCCGAAGGCCAATTAGAGGGTTACCATCAGGCGGTGAATAGTGGGTTGTCGGTTGGGGTGCCGGGTTTACTACGCGTGCTCGAGTTAGCTCATCAAAAGCATGGTTTGCTCCCCTGGGAACAATTATTTGAGCCGGCTATTCAATTGGCGGAAAAAGGGTTTCCGGTATCGGGGCGCTTGCACTATATGCTTGAGCATAGCCGTGGTTTACGCGAGCAGGCGGCAACTCGAGCCTATTTCTTTGCGCCAGATGGCCAGCCCTGGCCGGTGGGGCATATTTTAAAAAACCCCGAGTTTGCTCACGTGTTAAAGCGCGTGGCGGCCGAAGGCCCCGATGCGTTTTACACCGGCGATGTGGCAGCAGCCATTGTTGATGCCGTACAAAACCATGAGCGTCCCGGAACACTTAGCCTAGACGATTTAGCGAATTATCAAGCGCTCGAGCGCTCGCCCTTGTGTGGGCAATATCGTGTTTACACCGTTTGTGGTGTTGGTCCTCCAAGTTCGGGTACCTTAAG
>DATGSD010000322.1:0-6516 GCA_035302965.1 Burkholderiaceae bacterium
CATCCTCCAAAAGGCCGATCGATATTATTGATTGGTGCGGGTGGTGCCGCTCGCGGCGTTGTTTTGCCACTACTCGAAAACGGCTGTAAGCAGTTACATATTATTAATCGCAGCCCAGAAAGAGCACGGCGTTTGGCAGACGAACTTGCAAACAACCCAGAACTCTCGGCAAAAAACGTAAGTGCGGGCACGCTGGCCGATACACAAGGCCAGTGGGATATTGTGATTAATGCCACTTCGAGCAGCCTAAGCCAAGCAATTCCGGAGACCGGCCACATTCGTTACAACAGCAAGGCATTGGCCTACGATATGGTTTATGCGGCTAAGCCCACATTGTTTATGCAAGCAGCAGCAAGCAACGGCGCTCAGCAACAGGCCGATGGCCTTGGTATGTTAGTGGCACAGGCCGCGGCCAGCTTCGCGATTTGGCATGGTGTGCAGCCAGCCATTGCGCCCGTTTTAAACCTGCTGCGTGCGCAGCTGTAACTTTTGCGCTAGCTATTTTCTATTAACGCCAATTTGTTTTTAAGCTTGTCAGTCGCTATGTCGAGTAGCCCACCCATCGAATCGACCGTGTCCAGCAAACCTAACCCACAGCCCACACCACAGCGCCGCAGCGTTGCTAAGTGGCTGTCCATCGCTTTGCTTTGCAGTGTGTTTTTAGCTGTGCTGTATCAGTTCGGTTTGTTTGTGATGGTGGCTAGCTTAAATTTTTACAACCCTAATAGCAGCGCCGTTATGCGCAGCACAAAAGCCCAACTTCAACAACATAACCCGCAAGCACATATCAGTTTCCAGTGGGTGCCTTACGATGCTATTAGCGACAACCTGAAACGAGCCGTGGTGGCTGCTGAAGACGCTAATTTTTTTAGCCATAGCGGTGTCGAGTGGGAGGCGATCCGCCAAGCCTGGGATTACAACCGCAAACAAGCCAGTAAAGGCACGGCCCGTCGGCGTGGTGGCTCGACGATTACACAACAATTAGCTAAAAATTTGTTTTTATCGACCGACCGCAGTTACTGGCGCAAAGGCCAAGAGCTTATCTTGGCGTATATGCTTGAAGCGCTATTGAGCAAGCAACGCATACTCGAGCTATACCTCAACTTGGCTCAATGGGGCCAAGCCACTTTTGGTGCTCAAGCTGCGGCCGAACGCTATTACCAAACACCAGCAGCACGCTTAACCGTGCAACAAGCCGCCCGGCTGGCAGCTATGCTGCCTAACCCAAGTTATTACGATCAACAAGGAAACACCAATTATTTGCGCTCGCGCACGGCTACAATTGGCCAACGCTCCCGCCTTATTCAATTGCCGTAAAATTAAGGGCTCCGATGGCGCTCAGCACCTTGCTAATGTTGATATCAACCGAGTTTTAATTTATGCGAACTGCCCGCCGCTACCTTGCTAGCGAAATCTATCGCTCTAGCCTAGTCGTCTTATTGGCTTTACTCGGGCTATTTACTTTTTTTGCGCTTATCGAAGAACTCGATAATGTGGGCAATAAATTTAGCTTGCTAAGCCTGTTCTATTTGCAAGCCCTACAAATGCCCACTCGGCTTTACGACTTATTACCTATTGGCCTATTAATTGGAGCCATCTTGGCCTTGGCCAGCCTTGCCCAACGCAACGAGCTTGTAATTTTACGCGTGTCTGGTGCCAGCGGCCTCAGGTTATTAATTGCATTATGGGCCATTACCTTACCGTGGTTTGTTGGTGCATTTTTGCTATCCGAATACATTACCCCAGCGGCTGAAATTCAATACAGCGATGTCAACTTAAAGCTATTAGGAAAAGTTGGCGGTGGCCGATTAAAAAGCGGCTATTGGTTTAAAGAAGAAAACCCAGAAGGTGGTACGCGTATTATTAACATCGGCACGCTGCACGCAGGCGGCCAAGTAAGCGACATTACTCTTTACGATTTTCTTAAAAACAACCATTTTGCCCGTTTATCGAAAGCCAACAGCGGTTACTTCGAAGGCAATAGCCTTGTGCTTAACGAACTAACCGAAACCCAGCTTGAAGCCGATCCGAATAAAGCGCTTAGCGATATCGAAATAGCTATTAACGCGCCGCTTATTAAAACCGAACACTTCGAAACACGAACGTTAACCACAAGTCTTACCAGCGAGCGTCTTATCGCCCGCATCTTGACCCCAGAGCGTATGTCGGCGGCGGTTTTATTCGACTACATCGATTATCTAGAAAAAAACCATTTACAAACGCACCGACAAGTGGTGGCATTATGGCGTAAATTTGCCTATCCGTTTACCTTATTTGTCATGATTACCATCGCCGCCCCCATTGGCTTTATGCAAACCCGACGCGGCGGCGTTGGCGGCAAAGTATTTATCGGGATATTGCTCGGTGTCGCTTTTTTCATGGTTAACCAACTCGCCCTTAATATCGGCATGCTAAGTAATTGGCCGCCCTGGATGACGGCTATTTTGCCCAACGCGGCGGCGCTATTTCTGGCACTTTTGGCTTTGCTATTAATGGAAAACCGCCACCACGCTAGGCGCCTCTTTCGCGCTAGCGCCCCTTTCGTGAAGTCAAGTAATGGCTAAAGCTAAAAAATCGATCTGGGCCATCGGCGATGTGCAAGGCTGCTTACCTTCTTTAAAAGCATTGCTAGCACACCCCGAAATTGCTAACGATGCTAACGCCCACTTTTGGTTTGCCGGCGACCTGATCAACCGAGGGCCCGATTCGGCCGGTACCTTACGTTACATAAAAAGCCTTGGTGATCGGGCAACTGCCGTTCTGGGCAACCACGACCTTCATTTTCTGGGCCTAGTGGCCGGTTTACGCGATCACGGTAAACGCGACAGTTTGCACACACTTATTAAAGCGCCCGATGCCGATGAGCTCATCTACTGGTTACGTCAGCGGCCTATGGTGCACTACGAAGCCGAACACCTTTTAGTACATGCTGGTGTATTGCCGTCGTGGGATCTAACAACAACGTTAGCACTGGCACAAGAAGTCGAAACCACTTTACGAGCCGATAATTGGGCTACGCAAATTGAAAAAGTTTTTGGTAACAAACCGCTTATTTGGGATGATTCGCTAAAACCGCAGCAACGCTTGCGCTTCATTATTAACGCCTTCACCCGCATGCGCTTATGCACCCCTGAAGGGGCATTGGTATTAGGTAAAAACAGCCGCAAAAAAAACAAAACCACGGCCATACCGTGGTTTGATGTCCAGCCTCGCGCCATAGCAAACCAAGCTACTGTGGTGTTTGGCCATTGGTCGGTGCTAGGGCTATTACTGCGCCCCAACGTTATTTGCCTCGATACGGGCTGTGTATGGGGTCGCGAACTAAGCGCTTTACGCTTACACGACCGTCGTCTCGTACAGGTAAAGTGCCCGTCGTATCAGTCGCCCTCAGAAAGCTGACGCAAATTGTGCTTGTCGCGTTCGCATTGCTTGTCGCCATTAGGTAACACCGAAGCAACGCTCTCTGTGTCTGATAAACGTACGGCAGCACCAATAGCGTCTTGTAAATGACGAGCAATTTTAGCGCGACCTAATTCGGCCGCCCTCTCGGCACTTACCATGGGTAAAAACTCAATTTCGGCAGAAATACCCGTACTGCGCAACAAAACCCATAAATTACCCACCAGGGTTTCATCGCCCACAAATGCCGCATAATCGCTACGCTGGCCCTTATAGAAGAAACGCAAGGCAACAGGCTGGATATCGAGACCGGCTTTAATCGCTGGGTCGAAAAGGCTAGAACGAAATGGCAAAACGTCAAAACCGTCTGAGGTCGTACCTTCAGCAAACAAACCAATCACCTCTTGGCGCTGAAAACGCTCTTGCATTTCGAGCCCAACCTGCTTTAACGAATGGCGTTGGTTACGATTAAGAAAAATAGCGCCAACACGGGCAACCAACCAACCAAGAACCGGCCAGGCGCGGATTTCGGCCTTAGCAACGAATAAAACACTGCGTACGCCCGAAAGAATAAAAATATCTAACCACGAAACATGATTAGATACCCAAAGCGATGGCCCGGTTAAACGCGGCTGGCCAATAACGCTAACTTTAACCCCACATATACGCACAATGGCACGCGACCAAGCCTCGTTCATGCGACTGCGCCCTTTGAGTGTTGCTAAAGGATAAATCGTTGCGACACACAACAAGCTGGAAAACAACCAAAGTATTACCAGTGGAAGCCGAAATAGAAAAAGCAAAAAACCCAAGACAGTCTCTCGTTAATGGATATTTTTGCCGTCATCATAACCCGCTTAAGCCCTTATGCGGGCAGGGCTGGATGCTTGATGGTTAAAAACTGCAGAGCCCCACTAGCGACCTGGCGCTTATTTGGCAGCGGCTTGCTGGTCGAGGTAGCGCTGCAAAATTAATGCGGCGGCCATCGCATCATCGGGTTCTCGAGGCTTTACAAACGCTTGGGCTTCAGCGCTAGAGCCCCACTCATTTACCAGCTGAACATCGATATTGAAGCGACCACGCAATTGATTGGCAAACCGTCGACACTGCAGCGAGCTGTATTGTTCGGTGCCATCGCCCCGAAGCGGCAAGCCAACTACTAAACGGTTAGGCTGCCAGGTATCGAGCAGCGCCTTAATGGCGTCAAAGCGCTGTTGTCGGGTTGAGTGCTGAATAATACCGAGTGGCCGCGCCTGCTCGGTAAGGGTATTGCCAATGGCAACCCCTATGCGCTTAAGGCCAAAATCGAAGGCCAAAAGCGTTTCGGGGTTGGTGGGCTCAGGCATGGCCAGCTTGCCCAGTTAACATAGCTGGGTGAATGCCAAGAATATCGAGTGCAGCCTGGTAGCGTTCTTCGGGTGGCACATCGAATAAAATTTGCTCGTTTCCTTCGACATGCAGCCATGCGTTTTGCGCCATCTCGCTTTCGAGTTGGCCAGCACCCCAGCCAGCGTAGCCCAATGTTATTAACAGGCGTGTTGGCCCTTGGCCTTGTGCAACTTCTTGCAAAATATCGCGAGACGTTGTTAACGCAAGGTCTCCGACAGTAATGCTTGACGTATAGTTACCCGCTGGGGCATGCAGCACAAAACCACGATCGGTTTGCACCGGACCGCCAAACAATACCGGTTTGTTTTCGATGGGGCCAATCTCGAGCGATAAATTGAGATCGATTCGCTCGAGGAGGTTGCCAACGGTTAAGTCGGTTGGTCGGTTAATTACCAAACCCAAAGCCCCCTGATCGGTATGCTCACAGACATAGATAACTGTATCGGCAAGGCTGCCAGATACCATTCCTGGCATTGCCACAAGCAGCTGCCGGGACAAGTCGATGTCGTGATTGAGATTGTGTTCTGCTGTAGTCATGACTCGTCCTCTATACATGGTGTAAGTAATTAGACTTCGATCATTTCGAAATCTTCTTTGCGGGCTCCGCATTCTGGGCAAACCCAGTTAGGCGGAATATCTTCCCAACGGGTACCAGGTTCGATACCTTCATCGGGTGCTCCCTCTTCTTCATCATATATCCAACCGCAAATTAAACACATCCATGTACGCATTTGTTTGTTACTCACTAAAAATTACAAGAACGAAACCAAGCTAGTTTCGGACGCTTCTATTAGAATGGGGTCAATAGTACTAAACGCAATAGCAACTGACTTGACCTTGACCAAAGAACACATTAATTTTTTACCCGCTGCCAATAAACAGTCACCCCAATCGGTGCTTTTATTTGGTCCGTTTAACCCCAGCGGCTCGAGCAATTTACCGGCTGATGCCATTACTACGGTGCAACTCGGTGCCCACGCGCTAAGTGTGGCAACAGCACTTCGGGTACAAGATACAGCCGGAATCGAAGAAGTCCGAGAAATTTCTCCGGAACTTATCGATGCCCAAGCTCGTTGCTTGCTCGAAGACATCGCCATTCGTGCCATCAAAGTTGGCCCGTTATATACCATCGATGCAGTGCGCGTTGTCGCACAAATTGCCGCCGATTATAGTAATCAGCCGTTGGTATTGCATTTACAATCGAACCTCGAACACCAAAGTGTCGACGAAGCCGAACCCGATGACGTTTTAGGCGCAACACTCGAGCTGCTTTTACCTGCCGCTACCGTGGTTATTGCCGAACACAGCTTATTAGCACACTGGCAGGCTAATGGCCTATTAAGCGGTGGTTCAGACGCTGCTAGTATGGCTTACGAGCTACAAAGCTACGGGGCTAGTTGGGTATTAATCACCGAAGCCCCAATACGACCAGGGCAACCCGGCTTGCTACTTTTTGGCCCCGAACAAGCTAGTGCAAACTGGCCAACCGAAGCCACAAAAACCACGGTTCACGACCGCTACGGCCCTTTGGCCTGTGCCTTAACCGTACAACTAGCAAATGGCTTGGCTGTACCAGAAGCGGTAGAAGCGGCTATTGCTATCGCTAGCCCCATGGCAAAAAACAGTTTTCGCCTCGGGATGGGCCAACTGATTATCGACCGAAGACAATAATACTATGGTTTACCCTAGCTCCATCCGTTTTCCCTCTGGGCTTTATGGCATTACTCC
>DATGSD010000323.1:0-2864 GCA_035302965.1 Burkholderiaceae bacterium
AAACCCAATTTAATTTGCGGTCCAGTACAAATTTGCTGGCATAAATTTGCGCGCTACTTTGATGTCGAGTTGCGCGAAGTACCTCTCGAAGGCGATCGTCTCATGATGACGCCCGAAGAAGTGCTTAAGCGCGTTGACGAAAACACTATTGGTGTTGTTCCAACATTGGGTGTTACCTTTACCTGCCAATACGAGCCAGTTAAAGCTATTCACGAAGCCCTCGACAAACTCCAAGAAGAAAAAGGGCTAGACATCCCCATGCACGTCGACGGTGCCAGTGGCGGCTTTTTAGCGCCTTTCTGTGCTCCCGACCTCGAGTGGGATTTCCGCCTACCTCGCGTTAAATCAATTAATACTTCCGGCCATAAGTTTGGTTTGGCGCCGCTTGGCGTAGGTTGGGTGGTATGGCGTGAAGCTAGCGACCTTCCTGAAGATTTGATCTTTAGTGTTAACTACCTTGGTGGCGATATGCCAACGTTCGCGCTGAACTTCTCGCGTCCAGGTGGCCAAATTATTTCGCAATACTACAACTTCTTGCGCTTAGGCCGCGAAGGCTATCGCAAAATTCACGAAGCCTGTTACAGCACGGCAGAGTATCTAGCCACCGAAATCGAAAAACTTGGCCCCTTCGAAATGATTTTCAGTGGCGACAGCCAAGAAGGCATCCCTGCCCTGGCGTGGAAACTTAAAGATGGGACGGGCATTGGTGGTTACACACTGTACGACTTAGCCGACCGTCTGCGCAGCCGCGGCTGGCAGGTACCGGCCTATTCGATGCCAGCTAACCGCGAAGACCTTGTGATCCAGCGAATTTTGGTTCGCCACGGGGTTAGCCGCGACCTGGCCAGTTTGCTTATCGATGACATCAAACGCTCACTCGACTATTTCGAAAAGCGCCCTGTAAGCAAACCCCTAACGGAAAACGAAGCTTCCGGCTTTAACCACGCGTAAAGCTTGGCTCTCACGACAGCCCAACTAGTAATACTAGCTGGGCTGTTTAGCCGCTACTTAACTAGCGGCTTAGGTTACCGTCGAAACAACAACGAACACAAAAGGAGATTTTATGGCTAGCCCGGGTACTGCAGCAGCCACTAAAAAGCTGTCTCTTGTCGGTTTTTTTGCCATTACCGCCTCAATGGTGATGGCCGTTTACGAATATCCAACCTTTGCAACATCGGGTTTTAGCCTGGTGTTTTTCTTGTTATTAGGCGGTATTTTATGGTGTATTCCGGTGGCCTTATGTGCCGCTGAAATGGCAACCGTAGAAGGGTGGGAAGAAGGCGGTGTGTTTGGCTGGGTTTCAAACAGCCTCGGAGAACGATGGGGCTTTGCCGCCATTTCGTTTACGTTTTTAGAAATCTGTGTGGGCTTTATCCCCATGCTGTATTTCATTATGGGAGCCCTCTCACATCTTCTGGGGTGGCCCGAACTAAACACCAACCCCATTCTCAAAACAGTAGTTGGCCTTATTATTTTATGGGGCTTGGCTTTTACGCAATTTGGTGGCACCGAATACACGGCAAAAATTGCTAAAGTTGGCTTTTTTGCAGGTATTTTATTGCCGGCGCTTATTTTGGTTGGGCTTGCTATTGCGTTTTTATCTAGCGGTCAGCCTTTGGCCATCCCTCTTACGGCCGAAACGTTTTTCCCCGACTTTACCAAGCTTGGAACCCTAGTCGTCTTTGTGGCGTTTATATTAAGTTATATGGGTATTGAGGCCTCAGCCACCCACGTTAACGAAATGGAAAACCCCGGTCGCGACTACCCCTTGGCCATCTTTATTTTGGTCATTGTGGCCATCTTTTTAAGCTCGTTTGGCGGTCTAGCGATTGCAACCACCATCAAGCCTAGCGAAATTAACTTAGCCGCTGGTGTTTTCCAAGCCTACGCAGTTTTAGTTAACCACTTTGGTGAAGGCTTCGGTTGGGTAGTACGTGTACTTGCTTTACTGCTTATGCTGGGCGTATTGGCCGAAATCGCTTCCTGGATTGTTGGCCCATCGCGTGGCATGCTAGTAACCGCACAAAAAGGTCTGTTACCACAAAAGCTTGCGCACGTTAACAAGCACGGGGTACCCGTTGCCCTGGTAATTACGCAGCTGATTATTACCAGTGTGGCACTAATCGTTTTAACCAACCTCGGCGGTGGCAGTAATATTTCTTTCTTAATTGCCATGGCCTTAACGGTTGTGTTGTACCTCTGGACGTACTTTTTGCTTTTTGTGGGTTACATCCATTTAGTAACTAAGCAAAAAGACAAAAAGCGTGCCTTCCACGTACCTGGCAGTACCGGCTTTAAGGTAGCTATTGCCGTCATTGGTTTAATCGTCTCTATTGGCGCCTTCTTGATCTCTTTCGTTCCGCCCGCTTTGCCTGGCAGCGAAGACCCAAGTAGCTACGTCATTTTACTGATTATTGCTTTCTTGGTAGTGTTTTCCATCCCGTTTATTATGTACGCCGTGCATAATAAGCATGGCAAAACGGTCAACTTCCGACTTCGCCACATCAAGCCGCACAACGCGCCAGAAGGGCATCGCACTACCCGTCCGCGGGCACGTGCCACCCACCACGTCGAGCCGCTTGATCAGCCTGTACCCATTACAGACAGCCAGCACACGTCTTAATGGTTTTGAGATGATGTAAACCGCTTCGGCCTGATTGTCAGGCCGAAGTTTTTAATACATACGGCTAATTTTTAGGTCGGAGGATTTATGAGCAGCTCAGATCAATACCAAACCCTGGTAAACACGGTTCATGAAAAATATCGCGCTGAACCGGGTGGTGCTAATGCCGATTACATCCCTTTTTTGGCCAACATCCCTAGCGATTTATCCGCCTTAGCCATCGTTACAAATAAAGGCGAGA
>DATGSD010000324.1:0-6642 GCA_035302965.1 Burkholderiaceae bacterium
TCAATGTAAGTCCAGCGTGGGGCGACAATGGCACCAACAACCGACATAAACATCGAGGTAATTACAAAGACCAGCAAACGCACATAAACCGTATTAATACCCACGCTACGTGCTGCTGTGCTGTCGTCACCCATTAAACGCAAAGCGAAACCTAGGCGCGAGCGGACTAACCAGGCCCCCAATACCCAAACAACTGCCAATAAACCGAGCAATTGCCAGTAAATTTGAGCCGACGTGAAATCCATAAAAATATAGCGACCAATAGCCCCTTCGATGGTGGCTTCGTACCAGGTAGCAATTTGTCGAATCATCTCGGCAACGCCAAAAGTGAAAATAACAAAATACATGCCTGACAAACGCAGGGTACAGAGGCCGATAACTAGGGCTAATAAGCCGCCAAAAACAGCAGCCAACACAAGCACAAGCGGCCACGGAAGGATTTCAGACCAAACCGCAACCGTATAGCAGCCCACGCCAAAAAATGCCGCGGTTGCTAAAGAAATTAAACGAGCGGTACCCGCAAAAATACCCCAAACGGTAGCCAAATTAGCATACATAAGTAGGCTAATCATGACGGCTAAGGTGTATTGGTTACCAACAAGCGGTGCAAAGGCAAGCACCGCAAACAACAACAATGAAATAACAACAAATGAAGGTTTTGTTTTGCTCATCACGCCACCCTACCAAACAAACCTGCTGGACGGAAAATAAGGACCAACAAGAAAATAGCGTAATTAGCCGCTAGGGTAAGCGCTGGGTCGATATAGACAGACACAAAACTTTCGACCAAGCCCAGCAACA
The DNA here is from genome assembly GCA_035302965.1 of Burkholderiaceae bacterium. Lineage (GTDB taxonomy): Bacteria > Pseudomonadota > Gammaproteobacteria > Burkholderiales > Burkholderiaceae_B > DATGSD01. Next base: position 802 of record DATGSD010000324.1, read on the forward strand.
AGGCAGCAAAAACACCCCCTGCAAAATTACCCACCCCCCCCATGATGACCACAATAAGCGCCTTCATGGTGAACATAACCCCCATGGTGGCGTTAAACGTATTAAACATACTAATAACTACCCCGGCCAAGGCAACTAAGCCTGTGCCCAGGGCAAAGCCTAGCATGGCAATACGCACAACATTGATTCCAACCAGTGGCGCCGAAGCGGGGTTAACCGCGACGGCGCGAAGGGCTGTTCCGATACGGGTGTGGGTTAACACGAAATATAAAGCAGCACTGAACACCACGGCCAAACCCAAGGCCCATAAGCGGTTAACTGCAATAGTGGTACCGAGAAACTTAATAGGTACCGACAAAAATGAATAGCTCATGTAGTCGCCGCCAAAAAAGGCGAGCATGATGCCTTGTATGACAAAGAGCAAACCAAATGTTGACAAGATGCTGTCGGCTTCGAGCTGCTCTTCGTTGCGGCTGCGCTGCACTAAGGGCAAAAAGGCATAGCGATAAAGCAAAGCCCCAATAATTGCCCCAATAGGTGCGAGCACAAAAATTGCCAACAACGGTGAAAACTGCCAATTGACGAACATCACAAGGGTAGCCATTGCAGCGGCAATTAGCATCTCGCCATAGGCAAGATTTAAAATGCGCGCCACACCATATTGCAGGTTTAACCCCAAGGCAACGAGGGCATACGCCCCCCCCAGAGTTAAACCGAATATGAAGGTGTCAGTAAGCTGCATGCAAAACGCTCCGGATTAGGCTTTCCACTTAGGCTTAAGAATGACGTCTTTCGCGCCAGCCCGGTCGGTGGGGTAAACACCCCAGAAGTTATCACCTTGCCACTGACCAACCAACCACCAATCGGCAACGATGTGGTCTTCGTTGAACTTAAGTGGGCCGACAACTGTGTCGAAGGTGGCTTTATCGAGCTCTTCGATAATGGCGGGGCGATCGATCTTGCCAACCTTTTCGGTCGCTTGCGCAAGCGCTTGCAAACCGGCATAACACAAAGAGCTAACCCAGTGGTCTGGGCCACGGCCGACTAACTCGGTGTGCTCTTTAATGTACTGCTGCATGGCAGGTGTGTCGGGGTTCCAGCCACCAGGCCCCATCACGCCTTGAACAGCGTCGCCAAACTGCGAGGGGAAGAGCGGCAGGGCTGTACCAACGCCTGTGTAGTAAACCTTGGGGTTAAAGCCACGAACACGTGCGGCCTCGGTGAGGGCGACGGTATCGGGCGGATAGCTAAAGGCCAAGAAGGAATCGGGGTTGCCTTGTTGTGCTGCGGCAATTAAAGGCGTTACGTCTTGGGTAGACATGGGGTAGCCGGCATCGTAAACGATGTCGAAATTGTCGCGACGTAAAGCCACTTTTGCGGCACGGGCCAACTCGAGACCGAATTGGTCAGTGTTGTTAACAACAGCAACTTTATTGTTAATTTCGCCTTTTTCGCGCAAATCGTTCATGAGAGCAACAATGCCTTCTGAGTACGACGTAGCGGTATCAAGCAAAGAGAAAATATTAGGCCAGCGCTTAACCAACTCGGGCATGCGGTCGGTGGCAAAGCTAGGGGCAATCATGGGGTAGTCGCCACGGAAATACAGAGGCGCAACAGCCATGTTGAAGCCGGTGCTCCAGGGAGGGAGTAAAAAATCAACCTTATCTTGGTTAATTAGGCGCTCGGTAGCGCGAACTAACTCTTCCGATTGGCTACGGTCATCGTATTCGATGAGTTCGATGGGGTAACGCTTATCGCCTAATTTAATACCGCCAGCCTTGTTAACGTTTTCGGTCCAGAGGCGGTAGTTAGGGATTTGCGATGCCGAAGCGCCACCAACGAAAGGGCCGGTTTTTGAAATAGCAAAGCCAACTTTAATGCTGGTACGGTCTTGAGCCCGGACAATGGCCGGGGCCGCAAGTGTAGTCGCTGCAGCCGCCACCCCCGCGGTGCGTACGAAATCGCGTCTGTTAATCGTCATTATTATCTCCAAAGGGTTTACAAAGACAAAGCTTGTTACTTACAAAACATGACAGAATTAATACTATTATTGCAACAAGCCCTATGGCCACACATCGAAAGAGCAAGCTATAAAACACGCAATTACAACTGGGTATAGCTGCCACTTACGCCAGACGAAATTGATAAGAATCAATATCGCTAGCTAAGATTTAGTTGCGTTTAATCGCAAACAGAGTAATTCGTTACTTATTACAAACATTGAGACGAGACTGTTGAAACCACCCACAATAGGCCGTGATTGTACCAGGGCATACGTTTTAGCGGTGGTTAGCGCACAATATTAAAAACGAAACAAGCCCCATTATGCATTAAATGCATAACGCCTGTCATCGTGGGAGTGTTACCGCCCACCACAAAAAAAGCACCGCCATTTTCTTAAAAGGCGGTGCTTTTTTGCGCGCTATTTTTACTAAATAGGATAAATGATTGAATTGGGAATCATTTCGGAATCGTAAACGCATAACCGCGACTGAAATTTTAAGGTGTTATCGATTATGTGGATTTTATCGAAATAACGGCCAACATTAAACACCGTAGAAACACCATCATATTTCGTGCGAAAAACAGAATAATTGGCTTCTGACTCGATGACGCCATCGCTAACACTCAAAATACGCGGTAAACCCACCACATGACGCTGATAATACGGCTCGTGGAATAAGGTTTCGCTAATACCGTAAGCACGGTCTTTGAGCATATCGCGGCTTATATACCACATCGTGGCTAAAGGGTAGCCTTTTTCGTAGTTTTCGCGCGGCTGAACTTTGTATTCGCAATCGTCAACAAAAAAGTCGACCCAAGCATCCCAATCTTTGGCGTCCACCACCGCGGCATAATCGGCGTACAAACGCACAACCTTCATAAAAAGCTCGTAGTCGGCCATGTTTAAATCTCCATTACCTTGCGCCAGTATTCGTACATGCCCCGAATAAGGGTTTCGGTAACCATGTGCTCAGTATCGCCAACCCCATAGCCATCGAGTTCGGCAACCGCTCGGTGCCAGGGCTTTTGTTCAAAACCTTCTTGTGAATATTCGATTACTTCGCCATCGTCGGCCGACACAAACCCAGCCGGGCCAAATAAATTGGCTTGAATAAGACGGCGCTGTGTCATTTCAGGGGTGTCATCTTCGAAGCCAAAATGTGTCCAGACAAAGTCGAAAGAACCATGACCGTTGGGGTGAATATGGCGGGTGGACACACTGTTTACCTGCTGTTGAATAATCAAACTGGGGAACAAGGTAATCATGACCGCTGTCGGCTCGCCCCACCAAGGCTCGTGCACAATATCAAGTAAGCGCTGGTCGTTAATGGTCATGCTTTCTTTGAAACTTGACACCCCTTTGGTGGCATCGCTTTGTTTTTGCGGATCGCCACGGCGAGAAATCATGGCCGCATGGCGATGATGGGCGTCCATGCGTAAAGCCGAACGGTTGTCGGCGCGCCATAAACCGTAGGTTACAAACCAAGTATGTAAAAGCCCCGGGTGATAAGGATCCTTAATGTTTTCTTGCATTAATTTCCAGTTACCCGGGATACGCTGGCGGTTATAGCCCAAAATAGTTAATTTACGGCCATCGAATAAACGGTCGAAGTAGGCCAAGACTTCGGGGCCGACAAAATCTTCAAGGCTTTCGATATCGGGGTTAAACGAAGCAAAAACCACACCACCCCGTCGCGCCACCTTAAGCTTGGTTAAACCATTGTCTTTAACATCGAATTCGGCAGGCATGCCACCGACGCGCTTATCACCGTCGCGGAAACCGCGTAAAAATGGCACGCCTTGAAGGTCGCCATCGAGGCTGTAATTCCATTGATGATAAGCACAAACTAAGCGTCGGGTATTACCCGTGCGCTCGCGCATAAGTTGCATACCGCGATGCGCACAGACGTTTTCAATTACATGAATTTCGCCTTTAAGATCGCGAGTTAGCAAGACCGAGCGCTCGCCTATAACGGTACGTTTAAAGTCGCCAGGGTTGGGGATTTCGGCCTCAAGCCCGACATAGCACCAATGGTTGTTATAAAAAAACCGCTCGAGTTCTTTTTGATATAAATCGGGGTTTGTATACGCCCAAAACGGGATGCGGCTAGTGCTGTCGCCTTGCCATGCGGGCTGTGTAGGAAACATGCCATCAGCTGCTGTCATGGCCATAACCTCCTTTTAATTACTGTAGAGGTTTAGTATATCGACAGACTTTTGATTTCTAAATAGAATGTGGTGAATGGGCAATATTCAAAATGCAAATACACCTCCGCACTAACATCAAAGGGCCAAATGCCTAACTCAAGCCCCTCTCGCCATTCAATCGATCTTAAAAACGTCGACCTTAACTTGCTTGTGGTGTTTCAACGCCTTTTACAGCAACGTAGTGTCTCTGGTGCGGCACAAACACTCGAACTTAGCCAACCTGCTGTTAGCAATGCCTTGCGGCGCCTGCGGCTATTATTCGACGACGAACTTTTTGTACGCACCAACCAAGGGATGCAGCCAACAGCGTTGGCAATGCATTTGGCCGAGCCCGTTACCCAGGCCCTAAACACTATCGAAAAAGCGCTTTCTAAACCGAATAATTTCTTACCTGCCCAAAGCCAGCGTCAATTTACCTTAGCCATGACCGACCTTGGCGAAATCGTTTTGTTGCCCAGTTTATTAAAGCTGCTAGAAAACGAAGCACCTAAAACCACTTTAAGCACGGTGCGAGACACCGACAATGGCTTGAGCGAAGCCATGCAAGCAGGCCAAGTTGATTTGGCCATTGGCTTATTGCCACAGCTAACAACCGGCTTTTTTCAACAACGCTTATTCACCCAGCGATACGTTTGTTTATTTAAAAAAGGCCACGAATTCGATCAAACGCCCCCAAACCGCGCTCGTTATTTTGCCGCCGACCACGCCTTAGTGGTTTCGGGCGGTACCGGTCACACCGAAATCAACGAAATTATCGACAAGGGAGCGCAAAAACGTAAGATACGGCTTTATGTACCCCATTTTGTGGCCTTGGGGCATATTTTAAGTACGTCTAATATGGTGGCCACAGTGCCCGAATACTACGCCATCCATTGCGCCAAACCATTTGGCCTTAAATATTGTGCCCTGCCTTTTCCGCTGCCTCGTTTTAATATCAATATGTTTTGGCACGCTCGTTTCCATAAAGAGCCCGATAATCAATGGCTGCGGCAGCAAATTTTTAAATTATTTTCGGAGCACAGTAACTCGGTAAACACCTAAAACGACCACTAAGAATCGGTTTCGGGGTTTAACGGCTGTACTTGCTTGGCGTGCACAGCTTCAAGGCGTTCTTCGAGCTCGCTTACAGGCATAGCCCCATTTACTCGGCTGCCATCTGAAAAAATAATGGCAGGCGTACCCTGAACTCTTAATTCACGCCCTAATTCGAGCACCTCTTCGATAGGCGCGGAACATTCTTGGTGCTCGGGCTTTTCACGCTCGAGCATCCACGCTTTCCAAGCCTGGCTTGGGTTTTCGGCACACCAAATATCGCGAGCCATCTCAACAGAATCGGATGATAAGACCGGAAATAACAAGCTATAAACCGTAATATTGTCGATATTCTCGAGGGTGCGGTGCAATTGTTCGCAATACTCGCAATAAGGATCTTCAAAAACCACTAAGTTGCGCTCGCCCGTGCCCTTAGCAAAGGGAATGGCTAAATCAAAGGGTAAGGTATTGAAATCGACCCGAGTTAACTGCGCAATACGACTTGCGGTTAAATCGTTGCGGGTTTGCGCATCGATTAATGCCCCTTGAATAACGTAGTTCACGTCGACATCGGTGTAAACAAGGTCGTCGCCCAAC
>DATGSD010000325.1:0-4245 GCA_035302965.1 Burkholderiaceae bacterium
TTTTTTCTCGCGCTTTTTCCGGAGACAAGCTATGACCATAATTGCGCCAAAATCGGGCGAATCTTTTACCGTTAAAAAAGGACAGCACATTCGTATCACCGATATCGAGGGCTACCAAGTAGCCGATTTCGTCTGTTTTAAGCTTGACGATTTCTCCGAATTTATCTCGCAAGCCGATACTCGGGTTAACCAAACCGGGCGTATTTCGGTAGGCGATTACATCTTCTCTAATTTCAATAATTTAATGTTTGAAATTGTCGAAGATAAAGTAAATGGGGTGCACGATCTGTATTATTCGCCGTGCAACAGTTATTTGTACGAGCATGTATTTAAAGTAGGCCCTCGTAATGGTTGCTTCGAAAACCTAGGCATGGCGTTAGCCAAACATGGTATTAAGCAAGCCTATGTGCCCGATCCCTTAAACGTTTTCATGCACACGGTAATCGACGAAAACTATAAACACTCTATTACCCGCCCAGTTTCTAAGCCAGGCGATTACCTCGAAATGCGCGCACTTATGGATTGCCTCGTGGCCGTGTCAGCGTGCGCCGAAGACATTACCGAGTGCAATAACTACAACTGCACACCCATTAAGGTAGAAGTGTTCGATGCGCCCTAAGGCATTGTTCAAGCAGGTTTCAGGGTGTTAAACGCCTTAATGCGTAAATAAATTTCCGACCTAGATCACGTCTAGGCCTGATACGGCCTTATCCAAGTAGTACCCACTAGTTTCAGCGGTTTAGTCGCTCATGCATATAACAACGGCGCAGCGCCCTTAAGGTGTTCAGGTTTGCCCACCTTAAGGGCGTGTAAATGGCTTATTGCCATAGCCGTATGCTTTACGGAGGGGGGAATGGATCAAAATCAAACAAGTGTTACGCCGCCTAATGGGCAGTCGTGGACCAAGTTTATTATTTTTAGCTTAATTGGCATTATTGCCTTTTTTGTACCTTTTCAAATTGGCGATACGCGCTCGATTCCCATCGATTTAATCTCGCGTTTAATTATCGATAATTTGCCGCTTATTGTGGCTTATTACGCCTTATTAATGATGCTTATCGGCGCTGCCTGGCCGTTTTTCGATAAAAGCTGGAATAAAAACGCCTACGAAGTGGTTTACACCTTTATTAAGGTTTTGGGTTTTATTCTGGGTTTGCTTATTTTTATCGACGTTGGGCCGCAATGGATACGCACCGAAGAAGTTGGTCGCTTCTTATTTTTTGAGTTGGTGATATCGATTGGTTTAATTGTGCCAATTAGCGCGTTATTTTTGCATTTCTTAACGGGTTATGGCTTGGTCGAGTTTTTAGGTGTGCTGTTTCAGCGCATTATGAAACCCATCTGGAATGTGCCAGGTCGCTCGGCCATTTATGCCATTACTTCGCGCTTTGCCAGTATTGTGGTGGTTTATTTAATGGTTAGCAACGACTATAAAGACAACCGCTTAACCTTAAAAGAAGCCACCATTATTGCCACGGGCTTTTTGGCCGTCGAAATCCCGTTCATGATTATTATCGCGCGCACGCTCGACATCATGGCGTATTTCCCCTTGTTTTTTGTGGCGGCTATTTTCACATCGTTTTTGGTTACCGCTATTTTGGCGCGTTTTTGGCCATTTCGGGGCACTTCCGACGAGTATTACGAGCCCGGCAAGGGCGAGCCCGAGCCCAAGGTAGAAGGGCAGATGGTTAAAAATGCCTTTGATAGCGCAACCCGCACGGCATCAACTGCCGAAAACCTGCCAAAAGGTATTTGGAAGCAGCTAGAAGGCGCGTTAATTATGACCACCAGTGTGCTGCCGGCCATTATGGCAATTGGCTTAATATTTTTATTATTAACCGAATACACGCCTATTTTTGACTATATTGCCTACATTTTTTACCCATTAACCATGGCGCTGCAGGCGCCCGAGCCTTTGCTCACGGCTAAAGCCATTACCTTAGGCATTACCGAAATTTTGTTGCCGTCGTTAATTGTGGTTGATGCCATGCTGGCCACCAAGTTTATTGTGGGTATTGTTAGTATTTCGGGCATCTTGTTTTTCTCTACCAGCATCCCGTGCATTTTGTCGTCGTATATTCCGATTAGCATCGGTCGCATGGTATTAATTTGGTTTATGCGCACCGTTTTAAGTTTAATTATTGCCGTGCCCTTGGTTTATTTAATTTTGTAGTGTTGGTGCAGGCTTTGGGCGCTAGTGGGTTTTAGCGCCCAAGCTGTATTAACGTTTACTTATGGCACGCTTATTTGTTTTTGTACTGCAGGAGTTCTTACGTGGCTTACACCTTACCTGATAAAAAAACCTTACAAGAAATTGGCAAGCAATTCGGCATTAATCTTAGCGATGATGAGGCCAAAAGCTACCACGATGTTTTGCAAGCCTTAACCCCAGGTATGCGGCTCATCGAAGAGCTTGCTGACCCAAAACCCGAAGTGCGTTATCCGCGCACGCCGGGTTATCGCCCCGAGGGCGACGAAAACCGCTATAAAGCGTGGTATTACAAAACCCGCATCGAGGGGGCGTCAAGCGGTAAATTACTGGGTAAAACCGTTGCCGTTAAAGATAACGTTAGCGTGGCCGGTGTTCCCATGACTAATGGCGCTTCTTTTCTTGAGGGCTATACCGCCGATATGGATGCCACCGTTGTTACGCGCGTTCTCGACGAAGGAGCCATTATTTTAGGCAAGGCGGTTTGCGAGTATTTATGCGTAGCCGGTAATAGTGCTACCAGTTCAACCGGTGCTGTCGAGAACCCGCGTGCTCCGGGGCGCAGCACAGGTGGGTCTAGTAATGGTAGTGCTGCTTTAGTGGCGTCGGGCGATGTTGATTTAGCAATCGGTGCCGATCAGGCCGGTTCCATTCGTATGCCGGCGTCTCATTGTGGCATTGTGGGTTTAAAGCCTACCTATGGTTTGGTGCCTTATACGGGGGCGTCTGGTCTCGATTACACAATCGACCATCTTGGCCCCATGACGCGTACTGTTCTCGATTGCGCTTTAATGCTCGAAGCGATGGCCGGCGATGATGGCATTGATGGTCGTCAGCGTGGCCATGAGCCCGAGAATTACAGCGAGGCTGTTGGTAAGGGGGTTAAAGGGCTGCGTATTGGGGTGGTTACCGAGGGTTTTGGTCGCCCCGAGTCAGAGGCTGTTGTCGATGAGGTGGTTAGGGCCGAGGTTAAGCGCCTCGAGGGCCTAGGTGCGGTTGTCGAAGAGGTTTCTATTCCGTGGCATAACACGGGTTCTATTTTGTGGCAGCCGGTGGGGCTTGAGGGGGTGTATCAGGCTTGGCTAAATGGTCACGGCATTGGCTATGGCGTTAATGGCGATTATATGTTGTCGTATATGAAGGCGATGGGCGCGATGCGTAATCATATTAACGAGACGGCACCCACTATTAAGGCCACAATTATGGTGGGCGAGGTGCTTAGCCGTCATGGGGGGCAAATTTACGGTAAGGTGCAAAACTTGAAGCGGCGTTTGCGGGCCGAGTACGATGCGGCGCTCGAGCGTTTCGATGTTTTGGTGATGCCGACTACGCCGATGGCGGCGGCGCCGTTAACAACGCGCGATGCGCCTATCGAGGAGGTTTTGCAGCGCAGTTGGGAGCCGCTTAATAATACGAGTCCGTTTAATTTGACGGGTCATCCGGCTATTTCGGTGTGTTGTGGCGAGACCAACGATGGTCGCCCGGTTGGGTTTATGGTTGTTGGGCGTCATTTTGATGAGAGTATGGTGTTTCGGGTTGCCGAGGCGGTGCATCAAGAAAGTTAAGAAGGGGGCCGTTAGCGGCGGCTTTTTGTGTGCTGCCTTTGGGTAAGTTGGCGCAGACTTAAGTTTGCGTAAGGGCTGTTCTGTAAGCGGTTGCAGACTTCGGTTTGTGCAAAATACTGTGCTACAAGCCGTTATCGGTGGTAGTGTGGTGTCTTTTGCTTTCGGTTATGTGGTCGGGCGTTGCCCGACTTCCCGGTTTTTCTGGGGTTTGGCCGGCGGCCGAAGAACTCGCTTACGCTCGGGCAGCTTCGGCCTTGTTTCCGTCCAACCCCCAGAAAAACCGGCACATACCCAAGGTCGCGCAAGACACTACACTACCACCGCTAACGGCTGCGACTAAGCGTGGGTTTTAGGCTTGTTTTATGTTTATGGGGGGTTTTCTCTCTCGTCTTTGGGTGAATCGGTACAGACTTAAGGTCGCGCAAGACGCCACACTACAACTGCCAACAGCTGGGACTAAGTGTGGGTTTT
>DATGSD010000326.1:0-13215 GCA_035302965.1 Burkholderiaceae bacterium
GCGCTCGATTTTAAGTTGGATAATACGCCGCTCTAACCGATCCATCACCTCAGGCTTAGAGTCGATTTCCATGCGAATACGCGCCGCAGCCTCGTCGACTAAGTCGATAGCCTTATCGGGCAAGAAGCGGTCGGTAATGTAACGATGAGACAATTCGGCCGCAGCCACAATAGCTGGGTCGGTAATTGCAACCCCATGGTGTAGCTCGTAGCGTTCTTGCAAACCGCGCAAAATAGCAATAGTTGATTCAACATCGGGTTCGTCAATTTGAACTTTTTGGAAACGACGCTCGAGGGCCGCATCTTTTTCGATGTACTGACGGTACTCGTCGAGGGTGGTAGCACCAATACAATGTAATTCGCCGCGCGATAAAGCGGGCTTGAGCATATTACCGGCATCCATAGCGCCTTCGGCTTTACCCGCCCCCACCATGGTATGAAGCTCATCGATAAACAAAATAACGCCATCTTGGTCTTCAGCCAATTCTTTTAAGACGGCTTTTAGACGCTCTTCGAATTCGCCACGGTATTTAGCACCCGCTAATAAAGCGGCTAAATCGAGAGCCAATAAGCGCTTACCCTTTAGCGACTCGGGAACCTCGTTATTAACAATGCGCTGAGCCAAACCCTCTACAATGGCAGTTTTACCGACACCGGGCTCACCAATTAAGACAGGGTTATTTTTGGTACGACGTTGTAAAATTTGAATTGAACGACGGATTTCGTCATCACGACCAATAACCGGGTCGAGCTTGCCTTGACGTGCCCGATCGGTAAGGTCGGTTGTATATTTGTTAAGCGCCTCGCGCTGCGACTCGCCTTCTGAACTGGTAATCGATTCGCCGCCGCGCATGGCTTCTATAGCCGCTTCTAGGGGCTTTTTTTGCAAGCCATTGTCGCGCAAAATACGACCCGCTTCGCCTTTATCGTCGACCAAGGCTAATAAAAATAGCTCGGTAGCAATATAGGTGTCGCCTCGATCGGCAGCTTCTTTATCAGAACGGTTTAATACGGCAAGCAATTCGCGACCGATCTGGATTTGCGTTTGATCGCCTGTAACCTGTGGCAAAGTGCGAATAGCAGCTTGAGCCTCGCTAAGCACACGATTAACAGCAACGCCTGCACGCGCTAATAAACTACCCGCACCGCTATCGGTGTCGGCTAGCAAAGCGGCTAACACATGAACCGGCTCGATATACTGGTTTTCGTGTTGCGCAGCAAGGCTTTGGGCATCGGCGATCGCTTGCTGGAACTTGGTTGTTAATTTATCAAATCGCATAATAGTGTCTTTTAAATAGGCAAAAAGTTTCAGTTACAAACCATTTGCGGGCGAAAATCGATTATTCAAGGCCGTGGCGATTAAACGTCTCGCACATACATTTAGTACAAGAGCTTAAAAACCGTCAACACAACCACTTTAGACTGAAATACAAGCAAATTCTATGAGCAAGTTCAAACAACTTGAGAGTTTTGTCGCTGCCTCCGATTTAGGCAGCCTCTCTGCGGCGGCTCGGGCAGAAGGAGTCGCGCCGGCCATGATCGGGCGACGAATTAGTGCACTTGAAACCCAATTGGGTATCAAGCTTATGATTCGAACAACCCGTCGTCTCTCGTTAACACCCGAAGGACGGCTTTTGTACGAAGAGGCGCGCCGACTACTTGCCGAACTCGCTGAAGTCGAGTCGCGTATTACGCACCACAGCGGCACACCTAGTGGGCATTTACGCGTTAGTGCTCCCGCCGGGTTTGGCCGACAACACGTCGCGCCAATTTTGCCCCAGTTTCTGGCAAAATACCCCGAGGTAAGCATCAAGCTCGATTTAAGCGACCGCCTTGTCGACCTAATCGAAGAGCAGTACGACTGCGCCATCCGTATCGGCGACCTCGACGACTCACAAATTATTGGTACCCGTCTTGCCGACAACCGGCGCGTCGTTGTAGCTAGCCAAACTTATCTAAATAAAAACGGCACTCCGAAAACGCCTGAAGATTTAACCGACCACAATTGTTTAACCTTTGGCACACAAGCAAACCAAGCACGTGGTTGGTTATTCCGATCCCGAAATCGCGGCGTTTTTGCCATCCGAGTTAACGGCAATATGGCCTGCACCGATGGTGCTGTTCTCCGAAAATGGGCCTTAGATGGTTATGGCTTGGCTTGGCGCTCTCTTTGGGAAGTTCACGACGACCTCAATCAGGGGCGCTTGGTAAGCGTGCTCGACAACTACGCAGCGCCTCCTAATGGTATTTATGCCATGCTGCCACAGCGTAAGCACTTACCATTACGCGTGCGCGCCTTTGTTGATTTTTTACGCAGCGCTTATCGCGATCGCCCCGACTGGCGACAAGCCCCTACAACACAAAAGGCGGCTCCGTAATAAAGCAAACAAGAGTAGGTACAATAGAAGACAGTCGACAAATGGCTAAATTATTTGCCGGCTTCCAGGATTCGTATGCGAAAGAAAATTTCATTAACCCCCGATTCAACACGTTGCTCGACGTGCATGCTAAGCGGCCTGTGTTTGCCCATCGGAATTTCCCCCGATGATGTTGCCCAACTCGACGAGGTCGTTAGCGAACGCTTGCGCATAAAACGAGGGGGCGTGTTGTATCAACAAGGTGATGAGGCCAACGCTATTTATGGCATACGCTCTGGCACATTAAAAACGCAATTAAATGAATCGTCGGGCGCCGTTCAAATTACTGGGTTTTTATTAGCCGGCGAAATTGCTGGCATCGATGGGTTTTTAAACGGTACGCAACTATCTAGTGCGGTGGCCCTCGAAGACACCGAAGTTTGCGTAGCACGCATCGACGACATTGACCAAACCATAGCCAAGCTGCCGCAACTACGTAACCAGCTTAGGCGAATTACCAATCTCGAAGTACAGCGCTCGCATCAGTTAATAATTTCGCTTGGTGTTTTACGGGCGGAACAACGCTTGGCGGCGTTTTTGATGTCGATGTCACAAAAGCTGCAAGCGCTGGGCTACTCGCCCACCCACTTTATTTTACGCATGAGCCGCGAAGAAATCGGCAATTACCTTGGTTTAACCCTAGAAACTGTTAGCCGGTTATTTTCGCGCTTTGCACGCGAAAAATTAATTAACGTCAAGCAACGAGAAATAGAGCTACTCGATATTGATGAATTGCAAGCATTATCGATGCCTCCCGAATAGGCCTGCTTTAATTGCTTATTTGTTCGTCGCGAAGCTCGCGGTTTTGCGGCGCCATAAACAAACTAAGCGCACTTGATAAGGCCGCCATTAGCCAAAACAAGAAAAACCCACCGGTATACAGCTGCTGACGGGTAAACCGCACACTATCTAAAATAACAATATCGAGGGGGTCGATAAGTGCAAATACCGTAGCGCTAGTTGCTGCAGCTATCAAAAACGACGGCCAAAGTATCCACATTAATGCGCGCCATTTCATGAGCCCTCCTGTTGAGGCGATTGCGCCGGAGTATCAAGCGGCTTCTCGTCTATGCCGCGGTTGTTTTCGTACTCGATAACTAAACCGCGTTTTTGTGCTCCGGCCACAATAGGTTCGTCGGAAAAATACTTGATGGCAATAACAATGGTTATGGCACAACCAATTAATGTTAAAAACGGGCCTGCCATGAGAATCCAGGGCCAGGGCTCGCGCCACCATGGGCGTGGTGCTTGCTTGGTTGTGCTAGACATCTTGCTTCCTTGAACAATAAACAGCTCGAGGTAAAAACACTATACCGTATTTACGCAATGTTTTAAGACCTTATTGCGGAACATAAAAACTCGAGCGTTCGCTACGTTTTACTTCGCGCCCGGTGGCGTCGACAACCCCTTCGATTTCGAAGGTAATATCGTATAAACCTGGGTTGACCTCAAGAGCGGGAGCACGGACAACGACCGGCACCAAGCGGTTACTTGCTGCATCGATTACCACGGTGTCATCGCCATGATCGGCGGTGACCACAGTAACACCAGGGACGCCACTTGCACCTAAATGTAGGGTTAATGGCGACTCGGAGACGTTAATAAATTGTAAGCGATAGACGTTTTCGATTAGGCCACCAGCCACTTCACGCCCCAACACCCCCCGATCACGGATGACATCAAGCCGTAATGCCGGACGCGTGGCTAATGAGACCACAAAAGCGCCACCGATAATGGCCAATAAAGCCGCATAGGCCAGCACTCGTGGCCTAAAGAGCCGTTTACGCACTTGCTTCTGGGTCATGCCTTCGACGATGGCGCGACCCGAGGTATAGCGAATTAAGCCGGGCTCGTAGTTCATCTTCTCCATTACCTGATCACAAGCGTCGACACAGGCCCCACAGCCAATACACATGTATTGCAAGCCATCACGAATGTCGATACCCGTTGGACACACTTGAACGCAGAGACTGCAATCGACGCAGTCGCCCATACCGGCTTCTTTATGATCGATGCGCCGCGATCGGCCACCACGTGGCTCTCCGCGCACATGGTCGTAGGTAACAACAAAAGTGTCGTCGTCGACCATAACGCTTTGGAAGCGCGCATAGGGGCACATATATTTACACACCGCTTCACGCATGAAGCCGGCGTTACCCCAAGTGGCAAAGGCATAGAAAAGCATCCAAAACCACTGCCACGGGCCTAAGGTAAAGTGCAGGATGTCGGCGCCTAGTTCGCGAATAGGCGCAAAATAACCAATAAAGGTGAAACCCGTCCAGAGGGCTATTACCACCCAAATCGTGTGCTTAGAGGCTTTTAATCGCAGCTTTCTCCAATTTAATGGCTGCTGATCGAGACGCATGCGAGCCAGCCGATCGCCTTCGATTTTGCGTTCGACCCACATGAAAATTTCGGTATAAACCGTTTGCGGACAGGCATAACCACAAAACAGCCGACCGGCCATAGCGGTAAATAAAAATAAGCCTAGAGCCGAAATAACTAATAAAACAGCTAGGTAAACAACATCTTGTGGCCATAAAACCATGCCAAAGATGTAAAACTTACGCGCACCCAGATCGAATAAAACCGCTTGCCTTCCGCCCCATTGCAACCACGGCAAACCATAAAAAATGATCTGCGTGATAAACACCATAACAATGCGCCAACGCGCAAAAACCCCCGACACCGAGCGAGGGTAAATTTTGCGCCTGACTTCGTCAATGGCTTGATTAACGTGGGGCGATTGCCCCCCATTTGTTTTGCGGGCGACAACCCGAGGCTTCCAGGGCGGGGCCTGATTGGCCCCTTGTCCGCCTTGCGTTTCAGGGGCGGGTTTACTCATAGTTTTACCACTTAATTACTTTTTGATTCGGAACCTGCTTGATTCGACAGACCCCAAACCCACGCCGAAACAAGGTTAATTTGCTCGGGCGTTAAAATGCGCGATTGCGCGGGCATTTCGTTCTCAATACCATTTAAGATGATATTGACAATGGTTTTTTCGGAGCTGCCATGTAGCCAAACATCGTCGGTCAAGTTGGGCGCCCCTAAAGCCGTATTACCCGTGCCATCGACACCATGACAAGCGACACAAAACTGTGCAAACAAACGCTGTCCGGGACCAATACGCAAGGGGTCGGCGGCTAAACCCGATAAAGAGCGAACATACTGCGCAATATCGGAGGCTTCGGCCGGAGTAACTTGCGAGCCCCATGGTGGCATAATCCCGATACGCCCATTACTTACTGTTTCGATAATTTGCTCGGGCTCACTACCATGTAGCCAATCGTCATCGGTTAAGTTAGGAAAACTTGGCCCACCCTTGGCGTCAGAACCATGGCATTGAGCGCAATTATTAAGAAATAATCGCTGACCAATTTCTTGAGCTTCTGGGTCGGCGGCGAGTTCTTCAAACTCCATTTCAGAGAAGCGCGCATAAACCGGCTGGATTTTTTCTTGCATGGCGATTTGCTCATCGCGAACCGATTGGGCGGTTGAATATCCCAAAAGGCCTCCCCACGAGCCTAAGCCCGGATACAGCAATAAATAAGCCAGCCCAAAAATACACAGACCTAGGTACATCATGGTCCACCAGCGCGGCACTGGGTTATTGAGTTCGGTAAGATCGCCGTCCCAAACATGACCTGTGTTTTCGGCTTCTTCAACCGTTTTACCTAACCAAGCGCGTTGGCTAAAGAGCAAGATGAGGCAGTAAATAATACCGCCCAAAGCAACGGCAGTAATGTAATAGCCCCAAATTCCGCTAAAAAAGTCACTCATTGGCTGTCCTCTTGATCTTGCTGTTTTTTACTGGGCTGTTGTTTTAACCCTTGTTCGGAATCGATCAAATCGGTTTCATCGGGTTGGTCGAAGGGAAGCATAGATGCATCGCGATTGGCTTGTGCTCGACCACGCGAAAATGCCCACCAGACAATTCCGATAAATGTAATCAGAGCAACTAAGGTAGCCAAGCCCGTTATGGTTGACATGTCATTCTCCGGCCATGATGCGTGCTGCATCTTCGCGCCCGGCAACACCAAGACTTTGAAGGTAAGCAATTAACGCATCTTCTTCGGTATAGCCTTCGAGCTTTTCGGGTGCGCTAGAAATTTGCTCATCGGTATAGGGCACACCAATTGCTCGGAGACCGCGCATCCGGCGTTTAACATCAACATCGGCAACACTGTTGTGTTGTAACCAGGGATAAGCTGGCATATTCGACTCGCGGACAACGGCTCGCGGATCACGCAAGTGAATGCGATGCCATTCGTCGGAGTAGCGACCACCAACCCTAGCTAAGTCGGGGCCGGTACGCTTTGAACCCCAAAGAAATGGGTGGTCATAAACGAATTCTCCGGCTACCGAATACGGCCCATAGCGTTGTACTTCCGATTGCAGCATGCGGATTTGTTGCGAGTGACAACCGACGCAACCTTCGCGAATATAGACATCGCGACCCACAAGCTGCAATGGCTCGTATGGCTCGATGCCTTCGCTGGGGGTAGTGGTTGAATGCTGATAAAACAGCGGAATAATTTGTACCAGGCCCGCTATTGCGATAACGACAAACGTAAAGACAATGAGCAAACCAACATTGGTTTCAAGAACCTGGTGGAAACTTCTTTTTTCTTGGGTTCCCATGAATATCCTTCCTTAAGCAGTAGCCGGCGAAGCAGAATCGCCCGAAGCTGCCGGTTTAGCCGGTCCGGATAAAGCCGGGTCGATACTATCGGGGGTGTATTTGTACACAACCGGATTGGGTTTAGGCTGACCTGCCACCGTACGCCAGGTATTCCAGGCCATCAGTAGCATTCCGCTAAGGAAGAACAGCCCGCCTAATAGACGTATGGCATAAAGTGGGTATGTGGCCTTTAATGCCTCGACGAAACTATAGGTAAGCATGCCGTCGGGGCTGGTGGCACGCCACATTAGACCCTGCATCACGCCCGCAACCCACATAGACGTGATGTAAAGCACAATGCCAATGGTCGCCAACCAGAAATGCAGATCGACCTGCTTCATGCTAGCCATAGCTTTGCGTCCGTATAGACGAGGTATGAGGTAGTACAACGAACCAAATGTGATCATGGCCACCCAACCTAAAGCACCCACGTGAACATGACCAACCGTCCAGTCGGTGTAGTGGGAAAGCGCATTAACGGTACGAATCGACAGCATCGACCCTTCGAATGTGGCCATACCGTAAAATGAGAGTGCAACCACCATAAATTTCAGAATGGGATCGGTACGCAACTTATACCAAGCACCAGACAGCGTCATAATGCCGTTGATCATGCCGCCCCACGAGGGTGCTAAAAGAATCAACGAAAACACAACGCCAAGCATTTGCGTCCAGTCGGGCAACGACGTGTAGTGCAAATGGTGCGGCCCAGCCCACATATAGGTAAAGATTAAAGCCCAGAAGTGGACGATAGAAAGTCGGTACGAATAAATGGGGCGATCGGCCTGCTTAGGCACAAAGTAATACATCATGCCCAAAAAGCTGGTTGTTAAGAAAAACCCAACGGCATTATGCCCATACCACCACTGCACCATGGCATCTTGCACCCCAGCGTAAATCGAGTACGACTTAAATGCGCCAACCGGCATCTCGAGGTTATTAAAAATGTGCAGAACGGCAATAGTGACTATGTAAGCACCAAAAAACCAGTTAGCGACATAAATATGACGCACTCGTCGTACCGCAATAGTGCCAAAAAACACCACAGCATAAGCTATCCAGACAAGCGCTACCAGAATATCGACTGGCCATTCGAATTCGGCATATTCTTTAGTAGAGGTATACCCCATGGCTAGGGTGATAAAACCAACCACTAACGCAACTTGCCAACCCCAAAATGTAAACGACGCCAGTTTATCTGAAAACAAACGAACTTGTGACGTGCGCTGTACGACATAATAAGAAGTTGCGAATAAACCGCTGCCCCCAAACGCAAAAATAACGGCGTTTGTATGAATAGGCCGTAAGCGCCCATAACTTAGCCACGGTATATCGAAGTTTAGTGACGGCCAAATAAGTTGTGAGGCGATGATCACCCCCACTGCCATGCCAAACACCCCCCAGATGATGGTCGCTATTGCGAATTGGCGTACCACATCGTAGTTGAAGGTTTCGGCTTGCTGTTCCAGTGCCCCGGAATTAGCCATGAAAATCCCCTAAATAAATTAAAAAACCACTTTTTATAAACACGTCGTAAAACTAAACTTTTTAAAACGACAAGCTACTGCCACCTACTCGGTGTTACGCGGCGGTTTGTTGTCGGCATTTGCTTCAATATTTGGCGTTTCTGAACCGTCAGACAAGCCAGGCTTGTTGTCGGAGCTTTCTACTTGCGGCGAATCGTCGTCAAGCAAAATCGACCGTCCTTGTTTTTCGGCATCATCAAACTGACCCGAAAAAATAGCCCAAAAAAAAGCCCCAGCAACAAGCACCACAAAAACAAGGGTTATTGGAAGTAATAAATAAAGTACTTCCACATCTAACCTGTTGCGATGTTAATGCCAGAATGCCCCTTGCCGTCTAGCCCCCCGGGCCGCGTTAAGCGCCACGAGTTAGCCACAACAGCTAGCGACGACGCAAGCATGGTAATTGCCGCAAGCCACGGCTGAATAAGCCCTATCGCAGCCAAAGGCATCATAAGCAAATGCCACAACATCGAACCATATAAGTTTTGTCGTGCAATGCGAGCGGTTGCTTCTTGAATATCGAGCAAATTAATTTTGTCGGTTTGACTGCTTGCACGAGCCCGTGCCGCAGCTGTTGCCATTGGAACCGCCATAGCCATCGCACAAGGGCAGCTAATGACAAACATCGCCACCATAATTGGCACTGCCCTATCAGGTGCATAACTATACCAAATCGCTGCAACAACGAAAGCCAAAAACACCTGAGCTAACGTAAACCAAATAGCAACACGGTCGGCGTAATGCGTTAAAGCCAACCGGCTTTTTTCGAGTGACAGAGTTTGTGTGTTAATTGTTTGCTGGGCACAGAACTCGAAATAGCGCGCCGTAAGCAAAAACGCAATAAACATGCTAACCGACTCGAAATACACCTCGCCGCGACCAGTGATTGTGGCATACGTGCTAGGAATAAACGCCACGATAAGACCCAAAGCCACTGGCACATCCATGCTTACAGTGGCTTTTCGAATACGCCGTAAAGCACCCACCCAAATGGGCCAGGCGCAATACGCCACTACAGGCAGGGTTAGCAAAAGGCTAATCCAGTTCATGTAGAAAATAGCGTGATCAAGAAAGTTGAGATCTTCGGCGCTCATGGGGCGTTGTCGTAGATAGCCCGGAAAAGCGAACATCATGACTTGCATCATGATGAGCCAAGCCAAACCTAAACGCGCTAACATATGACGCCGGCGCAACCGATCGGCATCGGACAGGTTGGGTGGCACAGAGAAAACTGAAAATGCGCGCATGTGAGAAACTATAGCGTTACTACGTAAATTGCTGGTTGATTAAAATCAAGCAGCCCGAAGTTTAACCCATGCAAGGGTCTGCTGCACGGCACCATGCCGGCAAACCTTAAAAACAGATAAGCCAAGCGAATAAAGTAGTAGGTGCAGCAACGATTTAAGCCACTTGCATTTGATTTTTATGCATTACCGCACGTGCAACCATATACGCCAGTAAAGCAGCGATTACAAAAGCCATAGCGGCGCCAAGCCACGGCCCTTGGTTAAAGCCAGCGTCGAGCATAATCCCGAAGCCGATGGGGCCCAAAGACGCCCCAACATCCATACCCGAATAAACCAGGCCATAGACGGTTCCGGTAGCCCCTTTAGGGGCGGCCTGTCGTATTAACATATCGCGCGACGGGGTGGCAACACCCGCGCAAAAACCGGCCAAACCGACAACAACCATCGCTACAGCAGGAATTAACACCCCTGAAGCAAGTAATACAAGCAAGCCCCCGGCTAAAAACAAAGAGATCGCTATGGTGCGTTCGTTGTTAGGCGTGGCGCCCACCAGAAACCCTCCGGCTATCATGCCCAATGCCGCCGCTGCCATATAGGCAGAAAGGGTGGTACCCGCTAAAACTTTATCGATTCCGTAAACATCGTCGAGCATCGGAATGGTGTAGTTTTGCACCGCCGACAAAGCGATCGAGGTAAACATAAAGAAAAAGAAAGCCCCCCAAAGCGCTGGTTGCACCGATAAAATTTTAAGCGTTTTTAATACCGAGGCATTGGCTAAGTCGTGCTCGGCTGCAGACTCGGCTTGGCTTTTAACTGTTTGCACTGAGGCAGCAGCTTTTTCGTTGGTGGGTTCTTCGAGCAGGCGCCGTCCAAGAATAACAATTATTAAAACTAGGCCAACTAAACCGCCCGCAGCAAACGCCGCAACCCGCCAGTTAGCCAAGTAAATAATGGTTGACATGAAAACCGGCGTAATCGCCCAGCCGAGATTTCCGGTAAAACCGTGGGTGCTAAACGCATGGCCTAATCGGCTGGGGCTAATTCGTAAATTTAAAATTGAATAATCGGCTGGATGAAAAACCCCATTAGCAACCCCGCCAATAGCCGCAGCTAAGGCCAACATTAAATAACCGTTTGCCAGGCCTAATAAGGCACCCGATACCACAAAGCCGGCCAAACCGAAATATAAAACGGGCGTTGCACCGATACGATCGACTACAAAACCCGAAGATGACTGGCCTACCCCAGACATTACAAAGAAAATGGCCGTAATTGTACCGAGCTCGGCAAAACTGTAGCCAAACTGCGCTGCTAAAGACAGGTAAAGCGTGGGTATAACTAACTGAAAGAAATGCGAACACGAGTGCGCTGCGCCAATAAGGGCCATAATTTGCCAATCACGGCGCTTTGCCTCAGGAGAATCATTAATTAATTCGGCATTGACGGCAGACATAATGAAAACCAAAAATAGTGAAGTTAAACCCTTTGGATAAGGGTGTTTTTATCGTGTTTTAGCGCGAATTTCGGGCCACGCCCGCTGCAAGTAATAGAACATCGACCACACCGTAAGCACAGTAGCCACGATAATAAGGACCAGACCGAGTTGTTGTATCGGAATTGGCCCTATCGATTGCCAGTACAGTAAACACGGGATAGCAACCATTTGTGCCGCGGTTTTAAATTTTCCTAGCCAATGTACTGCCACACTAGCACTGGCGCCGATTTTCGCCATCCACTCGCGCAAGGCCGAAATAGTGATTTCGCGACCAATAATAATTAGTGCAACAAAAATATCGACGCGATGCAAATCGAGCAAAACTACCAAAGCGGCACATACCATCAGCTTATCAGCAACCGGGTCGAGAAACGCCCCAAAAGCCGACGACTGATTCCAGCGGCGCGCCAACCAACCATCGAGCCAATCGGTTATGGCCGCCACAACAAATAAAATAGCCGCTGTCGCATCGCGAACAGGCACCGCCAACCAGCTTTCTGGTAAGTAAAACAGTGCGACAAATAACGGGATTAGCGCAACGCGCAACCACGTCAAAGCAATAGGAAGATTAAAAACCATAAGCGCTATCCTAACACCGAAGCGCGTAGTAAATACGTTCGGCGAGCGCATCAGAAATGCCGTCGACTTCGCGCAAATCGTCGATGCTAGCTTCGGCTACTCCGGAGAAACCCCCAAACCGCGCTAATAAACGCTGCCGACGCTTTACACCTATCCCTTCAATTTCTTGCAAACGTGATACTGTACGTGCTCGAGCCCGACGCATCCGCATTCCGGTAATCGCAAAGCGATGTGCCTCATCGCGAATTTCGGCAATAAGCATAAGCGCCGCCGAATCGACACCCGGCACGATAGGTTGGCGATCGTCAGCAAAAATAAGTGTCTCAAAGCCAGTTTGACGCCCCTCGCCTTTGGCCACGCCAACTAGGGTTTGCGTATCGAGACCGTATTCGGCGAAAACTTGACGCGCAATTTCGATTTGGCCTTTGCCGCCATCAATTAAAACTAAATTAGGCATTTCGCCAGGATGATCGGCGATACGAGAAAACCGTCGCATTAATACTTGGCGAATCGCCGCATAATCGTCGCCCGGGGTAATACCGGCAATGTTGTAGCGTCGATACAAAGAGCTTTGCATGCTGTGATGACGATACACTACACACGCGGCTTGGGTGGCTTCGCCGGCGGTATGGCTCACATCGAAACATTCGATGTGCAAGCTATCAAGCGAAGCTTCGTCGGTATCAAGCCCCAAAAGCTCGGCTAAAGCTAACGTTCGTGCTTCACGATTGCTCGATTGGCTTAAAAAACGGGCCAGCGCTTCATCGGCGTTTTTACTTGCTTGATCAAGCCAAACCTTGCGCACCCCCCGAGGACGGGTTACTAAACGCACGCGGTGCCCGCTTTGCTCGGAGAGCAAGCTTAGTAATTCGCGATCGAGTACATCATGTGAGCAAACAAGCAAGGGAGGTGTCGGGTTTTGCGCATAATGTTGCCCAATAAAAGCCGCTAAGATTGCCTCAGGCTCTTCATCGGCCGCCTGATCAGGAAAGAAAGAACGGTCGCCTAAATGACGCCCGCCCCTAACCATAGCTAGGTTAACGCAAACTCGGCCACCGGCCACAGCAACAACAATAATATCGGCTTCTTCGGTGCCCGTTTGTTCCATCGATTGCTGCTGCAAAACCCGCGATAACGCCCCCATTTGATCACGTAAAACGGCCGCCTCTTCGAAACGCAAAGCCTCTGAAGCGGCCATCATGCGCTGCTCGATATCATCAAGCACTTCTTTAGCATGCCCATCTAAAAAGCGTAATGCCCGCTCGACA
>DATGSD010000327.1:0-11948 GCA_035302965.1 Burkholderiaceae bacterium
ATGCCCGTAACTTTTATTAAAGCCCGAAAAGTGCTGCGCTCGCTAGCCGACAAAAAACCATACAAGGTATGGGCATCTTCGCGAACGGCTAAATGGGTAAAAAGCTGAACAGGCTCGCCGCTGTTCGGCAAGTCGTACAGCGTGCTCATGGGAACATCGATTTCGTAGCCAACTCCACCTACGTCAACGCAAATCGTTGGTGGAGTTTTATCAAGCAAAGTGCCGTTTATACGTCCTATCATTGAAGACCATTAAGTGTTGAGCAGACGCCGGTTGCGCCAACGTAAAGAATCGGAAGGGGTTTCTTGGGTGTTTTTTAACTGTTGCGCGAGAGGAGCGATATGGGCATGACAAATTGCGCAAGCTAAAGCATCGGCCGAGTCGGGCGGGGGTAAGGCATCGAGTTGCAGCAAGTGTTGCACCATGGTTTGTACCTGCTCTTTAGCGGCATGGCCGTTGCCCACTACCGATTTTTTTATTTGCAAGGCGGTGTATTCGTGTACGGCTAGTTTAGAGTCGGCTAGGGCACAAAGTGCGGCTCCACGCGCTTGGCCAAGCAGCAGTGTGGTGTTGGGGTTGGCATTAACAAATACTTTTTCGATGGCCGATACTGTGGGTTGGCCATCGTGAATGACCTCGCGCAGGCTGTCTAAAATAACTTTTAAGCGCTCGGCCAGTGCTAGTCTGGTTGGCACGACAATGGTGCCACTGGCAAGGTAGCGCAAACGCTTGCCTTGGGCTTCGATGAGACCGAAGCCCGTTCGTCGTAGTCCGGGGTCGATACCGAGTATGCGCATTAGTGGCGAAAGTGCCTTAGGCCGGTAAAGACCATAGCAACGTTTTGTTCGTTAGCTGCAGCAATAACTTCGTCATCTCGAATACTTCCTCCGGGTTGAATAACACTGCGTGCGCCCGCTTGGGCAACGACGTCGAGGCCATCACGAAATGGGAAAAAAGCATCGGAAGCCACGGCGCTACCCTCTAGGCTAAGGCCGGCATTTTCGGCTTTGATGGCCGCAATACGTGCCGAATCGACGCGGCTCATTTGCCCAGCGCCAATGCCTAGGGTTTGACCGTTTGCGGCAAAAACAATGGCATTCGATTTAACGTATTTAGCGATTTTCCAGGCAAAAAGCAGGTCTTGTAGCGTTTGGTTTGACGGACGTACCTCGGTAACTACGGTTAGGCCATCTTGTTCGAGTGTAGGCCAATCGGGGCTTTGTATTAACCAACCGCCGCCAATGCGTTTGACATCGAAGCGGTGGTTTTCGGAGCCGTGCGGGATCTGCAAGACGCGAACATTGGGTTTGCTGGCGAGCACTTCGAGTGCCTCAGCTTCGTAACTGGGGGCGATCATAACTTCAACAAATTGTTGTTCGAGAATAGCGTGAGCCGTTTCGCGATCGACTGTCCGATTGAAGGCAATAATGCCGCCAAAGGCCGATGTGGGATCGGTTTGAAAGGCTTTTTGGTAGGCCTCAAGAGGGGTTTCACCCAGTGCTGCGCCGCACGGGTTGGCGTGTTTAACAATAACGCAAGCGGTGCTCGGTAAATGTCGAACGCATTCCCAAGCCGCATCAGCGTCGGCGAGGTTGTTATACGAAAGCGCTTTGCCCTGTTTTTGCTTCAGACCAGCCAAAGTGCCGCTGGGGATGGTGGGGTCAGTGTAAAACGCGGCGCTTTGATGAGGGTTTTCGCCGTAGCGCAACTCTTGACCCCGACTCGCTTGAATAAATAGGGTTTCGGGCCAGTTGTTACGCGCCGGCGGTGTGTCTGGTGCTGGCTCGGTTTGGCTTAGGCTACTAAGATAACCGGTTATAGCCGCGTCGTAGGCCGCCGTATGGCTAAATGCTTTCGTTGCCAGCTGTAGGCGTAGTTGGTAAGACGGGAAGGCGCCCGGGCCATCAATTTCGTTTAAGACCCTCTCGTAGTCGGCTGGGTCGATAACTACCGTAACCCCACCGTGAGCATCACCAAAATTTTTAGCCGCAGCTCGAATCATTGCCGGGCCACCGATATCGATGTTCTCAATTGCCTCTTCAAACGTACTACTAGCCTTGTCGATAGTGCTTTGGAAGGGATAGAGGTTAACAACAAGCAAATCGATGGTCGGAATTTGATGTTCTTTAAGCGTGTTTAAATGGCTAGCCTTATCGCGGCGTGCTAATAAACCGGCATGAATACGGGGGTGTAAGGTTTTTACCCGCCCATCGAGAATTTCAGGAGAGCCTGTGTGATCGGCCACTTCGGTGACATCGAGCCCGGCTGCTAGTAGTAATTTAGCCGTGCCGCCAGTAGACAACAATCGAACGCCACGCTGCGCTAAGGCAGAGGCAAAGTCGACGATTCCGGATTTGTCGGAGACAGAAATTAAGGCTGTGAGTGTGGGTTGTTTCATAGGGCTTCGTTTTGGGGCGTTAAGGCTTGATTTCGTGAGCCTGAAGTTTGCGTCTGAGGGTGCTGCGAGTAATACCGAGCATTTCAGCCGCACGCGATTGGTTGCCATTCGTTTTTTCGAGCACAATCTGAAGGACTGGGCGTTCGACGCAGCGAATAACCATGGCCAACATATCGTGGGGTTGGGCATCGTCGCCCAGGTCTTTGAAATAACGCTCGAGGCTGTTGCGAACGCAGTCTTCCAGAGAAATTCTCTTGCTCATAGTGGTAGTCGTGTTTTTCGTAGGTTTTGGTGGATGAAGCCTAGGCAGCAATGGGGCCCCCAGCCGGGTAAATGGTTTGGCTGTCGGGGTGGCGCTGAAACCATTGCTTAAGTGCCTGTAGTTGTTCGGTTATGTTATCGGCCTGATTGATTTTTTGAATAACTGATGCAGAATCGGGTATTTCGGCAAGGTACCAGGCAATATGCTTGCGTGCCGAACGCACGCCTGTATATTCGCCATAAAAATGGTAGTGATCATCGAGGTGATGAAGTAAGCAGTTGCGTAATTCGCCAAATGTGGGTGGTGCGAGCTGGGTGTTGGTGGCCAAATAATGCGCGATTTCGCGAAATATCCAGGGCCGACCCTTTGCCGCACGCCCGATCATGATGGCGTCAGCTTGCGTATACTTTAATACGAAATGCGCTTTTTCGGGGCTATCGATATCGCCGTTGGCAATTACCGGAATCGAGACTGCCTTTTTTACAGCCCGAATAGTGTCGTATTCGGCTTCGCCCTGAAAGCGATCAGCACGGGTGCGGCCATGCAGCGCTAGCGCCGCAATGCCGCAATCTTGGGCCATTTGCGCTATTTGTAAGGCATTTCGGCTTTGGTGATTCCAACCGGTGCGTGTTTTTAAGGTTACGGGTACGTTG
The DNA here is from genome assembly GCA_035302965.1 of Burkholderiaceae bacterium. Classification (GTDB taxonomy): domain Bacteria; phylum Pseudomonadota; class Gammaproteobacteria; order Burkholderiales; family Burkholderiaceae_B; genus DATGSD01. Next base: position 3,314 of record DATGSD010000327.1, read on the forward strand.
TGCGGTTGGCATACCTTAACAACTGCTTGCAAAATTTCGGCAACTAGGGCTTCGTTTTGTAGTAGAGCCGAGCCAGCCGCGACATTACAAACCTTTTTTACTGGGCAGCCCATATTGATATCGATAATTTTTGCGCCTTTGTCGATGTTAAACAAAGCCGCTTGTGCCATCATGGCAGGGTCGGCACCGGTAATTTGGACAGCAATGGGTTCGATTTCGCCATCGTGGTTAAGCCGTCTTGATGTTTTTACGCTGTCCCATAAACGCGGGTTGCTCGCGGCCATTTCGGTAACCGCATAAGACGCACCTAGCCGCTTACAAAGTTGCCGATAGGGTCGGTCGGTGACGCCCGCCATAGGGGCGACAAACACCGGGTGAGAGAAGGTCCATTGTCCGATTTGCATGGGGCAATTTTAACGCGTGAAAACAAACAGGGGTTAATTGCGCCAGCCATACAATAAATGGCGGCTGAGGGGGCGCTGTAAGGGCTCGACGAGATCGATAGTTAGCAAACCCAAGCCGGCAGCATGATGCACAAACGTGCTTTTGCTTGTGAATATGCGCGATAGAAAATCGGTAATCGCGCTGGTTAGCCAGCGGTCGCCGTCGCGTTTTTTTAAAAAGTTTTCTAGCGCTGGGGTTGCAGTAGAGGGTAGCTGACTTAGCCAAGGGCTAAGTGTTTGGCTAAGCAAGGCTGCATCGCGTAAGCCTAGGTTAAGTCCTTGCCCAGCTACTGGGTGCAGAGTTTGGGCTGCATTACCGATGGCTACGGTGCTTGGGTTAACAAGCTGCGGTGCGACATTAAGTGCCAAATCGAGAACAAAGCGTTTGCTGACGGGTGTTAACTGGCCTAAGCGCTCGCCAAATTGTTGATGCAAGGCTGCCGAAAATTCGTCATCGGGCGCGGCCGCTAACAGTTCGGCACGTTGAGGTGTGCAGCACCAAACCAAGCCGTATAAATCGTCGCCATCAGGATGCGGTAAAAATGCAAGTGGCCCTTGGCGCGTAAACCGTTCGAACGCCCAATCGGGCTTTGCTTGGCTGGCACGCACGGTAACGGTAAGTGCTTTTTGATGATAGCGTCGTTGCAAACCGGTATTTTTACCGCCATCTGACTGCACGGCGAGGCGTGTAACAAGGGTTTCGTGGCTAAGTTGAATGCGTGGGCAGGTGTCGCTACTAATTGTGCGCGCATAGTCGCCAATAAGGCTGATGCCGCTTTCGTGTAGCTGTTTGTGTAGACGTTGGCGTAACGCTTGATAACTAACAACACTGCCTAACTGTGGCACCCCTTGCTCTGAATGGCGGATTAAGGTTCGGCCTAAGCGTTTGTATTGTGAAACATGCACCGTTTCAATGTTGGCGGCCGGTTCGATAGCCAGCCCGACACTCTCTAAAAGCTGGCGGCTGCCTTGGTTAAGTGCCAGTAAACGAGGGTCGCTAGGTGCATTAACAGGTGCGTCGTTAGGCGAGCTTGATGCCCGAAAAAAAGGGTCGACTAAAGCGATGCGACTAGGGTTGGGCGCACGGCTTGCCAATAAAAGGGCAAGGGTGCTGCCCACAGGGCCGGCACCAGTAATAGCAATATCGAAGTGGGGGGCATCCATGTTTTTTGGCTGGATAACTTGTTTACAATGAAGGAAGCGACGTCAGCACGTTTTAGTTAATAAAGTGTGCGTAAAACCTTGTTTTTTACAAAACGATGTCAATGGGCGGAAGACTATGTATACAACGGCCACTAGCCAAAAAGTAGTAACAAGCCACCGCAGCAAAACAATTGTAGCCTTGCTTGCGGCTCTTCTGGGGGTGTTTGGTGCTCATTGGTGGTATTTGCGCCGCCCTAAGGCGTGGCTGTTTACCGTTGTGTCGGTTGTACTCGTTGTTTTGGCATTTATGGCCGATGTCTGGTATGACAACCCAGCGTTTTTCCTTTTAATTATTCCGGCAACGGTGGGCTTTATTGAGGCCCTGGTTTTTTCTTTAAAAACCGACCAGTGGTTCGATCAAAAGTACAATCCGACATCAGATAAAAAAACCAAAACAGGGTGGGGGCCGGTGCTTATTGCACTATTTACAACGTTTTTTGGTAGTTCGGCCATACTTTTTGTTATTGCGCTAGTCGTTTTGCATGTTTATAAGGCGATGGGGTGGCTCGAAGGCTATGTGTATTAACGCTGACGCCTAAACAAGCTAAAGGGTGGTTATCGGTGCGTAAACATTAGCGCGTACTTAGCTACGGGTAGTAACCGCTAGGGTTAAACGCCTATTTAGCGGCACAATTAGCGCATTGCAGTGGGCAAAGCCAGAAGCTAGCTGGCAAGCTTGTTTTAGGCTGTTGCGCTTGCTTGCAATCGTTGTTAAAGGTTTTTCAGGGCTTTTCATGGTAATAATCGATTGGCTAACACCCTGGGAGTTTTCCCCGTTTTTGTTGGTCATGTTTGCCTTAAGTGGCTGGCTTTTTTTTGCTGGCTCACGCCAACGCCGCGTCGGCAAGGTTCGGCAGTGGTTGTTCTGGACGGGTTTTGTGTTGCTGTATTTAATGCTGCATACCCGCATCGATTATTACGCCGAACGCCTGTTTTTTGCCCATCGTTTACAGCATTTGGTGTTGCACCACATTGGGCCACTGTTAATTATGGCGGCTTATCCCGGGGCGGTTTTCTGGGCTGGCCTGCGCTTGCCTTTGCGCCGTGCGCTGCGGCAATTTCGAAAAACCCTATTGGGTCGTGCCGTTTATGCGTTTTTTACGAATAAATTTTGGGTGCCGTTTTTATTTGTTTTCTTGGTTCTTATTTGGCTAGAGCCTACCGTTCAGTTCTATTCAATGCTCGATTGGCGGCTTTACCGTTTCATGAACTGGACAGTGGTTATCAGCGGCCTCATGTATTGGAATTTAATCCTCGACCGTCGCCCCAGCCCGCCAGCACCGCTGTCGCCCGGGGGGCGGGTGTTGTCGCCGGTTGTTACCATGGTTCCACAAATGGTTACCGGTGCGGTAATTACCTTTACTGAATACGACATCTACCCGGTATTCGATTTATGCGGGCGTGCCATTCCGGGTTTGTCGGCCCTTACTGATCAAGCCATAGGTGGCTTAACCATGTGGGTTTTGGCTGGGTTTGTCGAAGTCTTCGGACTGCTTTATGCTTTGGCTACCTTAATGCGTTTATCGGCTAAAGGGCGTTTGCGGCCGCGACCTCGCGCACCTAAACCGGCGCCCGAAGCCGGTTAATGGTTTTGCAAACGTTTAATCTAAGCGTTATTAGTTGTGCAAAGCGCTTTGCTGGAGTCTGTCTACATCCATGTCGCATCCTTTGTTTAATCGACTTTTGTGTGGCTTAACAGCCGCTGTACTGGCGTGCTCGGTGGCAGCGCAGCCTGTGGGCTTACCCAGCATGGGTTCAGCGTCGTCGGCACAGTTGTCGCCACAACTTGAGCGCACCTTGGGTGAAGCCATTATGGAGCAGGGTCGGCGCGACCCTACTTACATTAACGACCCTGATGTCAGCCAATATCTGCAATCGTTAGGTGCCCAGCTAGCGGCCGCAACGCCTGGTAGTGTTAGTAACCCCGAAGTATTTGCCATCCGCGACCCACAAATTAATGCGTTCGCCTTGCCAGGTGGTTATGTCGGTTTGCATAGTGGCTTAGTAACGACGGCCGAAAACGAATCGCAATTAGCGTCGGTGCTTGCTCACGAACTCGGGCATATAATGCAGCGCCATGTGGCGCGCGGCATGACTCAGCAAGATCGTAGTAATCACATCATGATTGCGTCAATTGCCGGAGCTTTGCTGGCCGCCTTAGCCGGCAGTGGCGATTTGGCTATGGGGGCGGCGGCCTTTGGCCAGGCTGCTGCTATCGATAGGCAGCTTGGTTTTTCGCGTCAGGCCGAACAAGAAGCTGACCGTATCGGTTTGCAAACAATGGCCCGAGCCGGTTTCGACCCGCGCGGCATGGTGCAAATGTTTGGCCATTTAAGCAATGTGGCGCGTTTAAACCAAGGAACGGGTGGCGGGGCGTATACCAGCACCCACCCGCTTTCTATTCAACGCATGTCTGACATCGAAAATCGCGTGCAAGCCATGCCACCTGTGTCGCATCAAGACAGCGATTCGTTTTGGTATGTGCGCGCAAAACTACGCTTGCTGCAAGCCAATTCTAATCAGCTAATGCAAGCGGCAAAATCGGCCTTGCGCCTCGAAGCCAGCAAACAAAAAGGGGTTAGGCAGTCGGCTGCTTGGTATGGCTTGGCTTATGCTGCGTTGCGTCAAAAAAATTATGCCGAGGCTGCCGATTTGTTAAAAAAAGCGCAAGCCGGCGGGCGCGATTCGCCCGAAATTACCGGTTTGGCCATTCAAATTGCTTTAAAACAAGAAAAAAACCAAGAGGCAGTGCGTTTAGCCGAACAAGGGGTGCAGCGTTGGCCCGATAGCCTGGGTGTTGCCTTGGGGTTGGCCGAAGCTTTACAGCAGGCAGGGCAAACCGAAGCAGCGGTTAAAGCGTTGCAAAAAAGTATTAAAAAGTGGCCCGATGAAGCCGTGCTTTATCAGCACCTAGGGCAAAATTACGAGCGCCTCGATAAGCCCGTAGAGGCGCGTCGCGCCATGGCCGACTATTACGAAAAAATAGGTGCGCTCCCAACCGCTGTCGAACATCTGCAACAAGCACGCGCCTTAAGCAACGATTTTTACACTCAGTCGCAGCTCGATGTGCAAATTCGAACGCTCAAAGAAAAACAACGCTCTTCGCGCGATTTGCTCGAACGTTTTCGTTAATCAACGCTTAAAAGCCGGTATTAAAAAAGCCCGAAATGCGCTTGGGTAGCCAACTGGTATGGCCAGGGAAGGTGCCGCTAACAAAGCCCATATGGCCGCCGTCGGCCGGTTGATGCAATAAAACGTGCTTAGAGCCATCGCGCGAGTTGGGTAAAGAAGCGCTGGGTACAAAGGGGTCGTTACGTGCGTTTAATACTAGCGTAGGCACTTCTATGGTGGCTAAGGCCGGTTTGCTGGCGGCTTCAGTCCAGTAATGCAAGGCATTACGGTAGCCATGCATAGGAGCCGTGTATAAATCGTCAAACTCGCGCAAAGTTTTAAGGCGGTTAATACGTAAAGGGTCGGTTAAGCCAGGAAACCGTCGTGCCTTAGCAAACACTTTCTGTTTCATGGTTTTTAAAAAATACCGGCTGTAAAGATAGCGGCCAAAAAATGAACTCGATAAATGCTGACCACAGGCGGCTAAATCGAGGGGCACAGAAACTGCCGCTGCCGCATTTAACCAGCGGCTATCGCTGGGGTGTTCGCCCAAATACTTTAGTAGCGCATTGCCCCCTAATGAAGCGCCTATAGCGTGCCAGTTTGCTTTGGGTAGTCGCGCTTTTACGGTTTTTAGCATGAAGGCAATATCGGCCGTATCACCGCTGTAGTACGCCCGAGCTAGGCGATTCGAAAAACCCGAACAGCCACGAAAGTGCGCAACCACGACAACCCAGCCCCTTGCACGAAAATGTTGGGCTAGCGACTGGGCATAATGGCTTTTGCTACTGCCTTCTAAACCATGAAATAAAACAACCGCTTGGGTTTCGCTTTGTTGTGGCAGGCTGTTGAAATCGCTGTCTTGCATCCAGCGTCTGGCGGCAGTATGCGCCAATTGGGGGTCGGGCTTTATAGTGGTGTTGTCGGCCGATTTGTTTGGATATAAGCCGGGGCTGGCCCAATCGAAGTCAATGAAGTCGCCGTCGGGTGTGTCGACACGCTGGCGCACAAAGCGTAAGTGGTGATAAGGAGCCCATAAGGCGCCATAAACCGTTTGTAAATGCCCCCCTGGAAGCCAGAGAGGCACCGGACAATTAGTGGTGTCGAGCGAAGCTGTCACTACGATTTGCCGTTATCGTCTTCTTGTTCGAGAACATAATGAGCGCTGCAGTAAGGGCACAATGCAGAGCCGGTTTGTTCGATTTCGATGTAGACCTTAGGGTGCATAGACCATAAAGGAGCTTTTGGCCCAGGGCAGTATAAGGGCAGGTCGGTACTTTTGATAGTAATAGGCGTTTGTTTATCGGTGGGCGCGTTTGAGCTCATGGAAGAATCCTAACTAGAAAGACCAATTAAACCGTGGTGAGCCACTTATGGTACTTAGGGTTGCGGCCATGGACGACATCGAAATAAGCAGCTTGTAAGGTTTCTGTAATAGGGCCGCGCTTACCCGAACCGATGACGCGGCCATCGACTTCGCGAATGGGCGTGACTTCGGCGGCTGTGCCTGTAAAAAAGGCCTCGTCAGCGATGTAGACATCGTCGCGAGTTAGGCGTTGGGTTTTAATGCTAAGGCCGTGGTCGGCAGCAAGCGCATGGATGGTGTCGCGTGTAATACCTGTTAGCGCCGATGCGATTTCGGGTTCGTACAAGACGCCGTCTCGGATTAAAAATAAGTTTTCGCCAGAGCCTTCGGCAACAAAGCCATCGGTGTCGAGTAAAAGGGCTTCGTCGTAGCCATGTTCGATGGCTTCGGCGTTGGCTAAAATCGAGTTGGCATAAGTGCTGGCTACTTTAGCCCTAGGCATGGTCACATTAACGTGCTGACGAGCATACGATGATATTTTTACGCGTATGCCTTGTTCGATAGCCTCGGCACCTAGGTAGGCGCCCCACGGCCACGCCGCAATCGCAACGTGCACTTGTGCTCCTTTAGGTGACACCCCCATTTTTTCAGAGCCATAAAACGCTAAAGGCCGAATGTAGCACGACTCGAGTTCGTTTTTTCGGACAACCTCAAGCTGCGCATTGTTAATATCTTCGCGGCTAAACGGGATTTCCATTTGGTAAATATGTGCCGATCGAAACAAACGGTTAGTGTGGTCGTGCAACCTAAAAAGGGCGGTGCCGATGTCACCGCGATAGGCGCGTACCCCTTCAAAAACGGCCAGGCCATAGTGCAAGGAATGGGTCAATACATGGGTGGTCGCTTCGCGCCAAGGGACGATTTCTCCGTCTTGCCAGATAAAACCGTCGCGGTCAGACATCGACATAATGATCTCCATTAAAATGAGGCGTTATTGTAGCAAGATGCAAAGGGCTTACATCGAAAGCTAAACTTAGAAATAACTGTCGTGTTGCTACGATGCCAACAAGGTTTTAAGTTAAGGGTATGCGTGGGCATTAAGCGACACTTTAGCTTGATTTAACAGGTTTACTGCATTTGACGGTGCGCAGACGTTAAAATAGCTAGTTCGATCACGCCGAGCGAGACGTTTTTCTGCTGGCATAAACGACATTCAATGACAGAATCTACACAATCTGATAGCACCATCCAACACTTTTCCGACTTTAGCCTGCATCCAAAAATATTGCAGGCCATAAAGGCCACTGGCTATACCACACCAACCCCTATACAAGCGCAGGCCATCCCGCCAGTTGTCGATGGCCGCGATGTTATGGGTGCCGCGCAAACGGGCACGGGCAAAACGGCCGCCTTTTCTTTGCCGATTTTGCATCGTTTAATGCCTTTGGCAAATAACAGTGCTTCTCCGGCTCGTCATCCGGTGCGCGCTTTGGTGCTTACTCCTACCCGAGAGCTTGCCGACCAAGTCGCCCAAAGTATCGAACTTTACAGCAAAAATACCTTGTTGCGCACGGCGGTTGTTTTTGGGGGTGTCGATATTAACCCGCAACGCGAGGCTTTATTACGCGGTAACGAGCTCTTAATCGCTACTCCAGGGCGTTTGCTCGATCATGTCGAGCAAGGTAACGTTAATTTGTCTCAGGTGGGTATTTTAGTCCTTGACGAAGCCGACCGCATGCTCGACATGGGGTTTTTACCCGATCTCGAACGTATTTTGGCCTTGTTGCCCAAAACTCGGCAAACCTTGTTGTTTTCGGCAACTTTTAGCGATGATATTCGCAAAATGGCGCGCAGCCATTTAAATGCTCCGATCGAAATCGAAGTCGCCCCGCGCAATGTGGCGTCCGAAAATATCGAGCAAATCGCTTACCCCATCGAGGCGCGCGATAAACGCGCGGCTGTTGTGCATGTCGTCAAGTCGCGTCAGTTAAATCAAGTTATTGTGTTTTCAAACACGCGTATTGGGGCCAATCGTTTAACCCGCGAACTCGAGCGCGATGGGGTTCGAGCCCAATCGATTCATGGCGATAAGTCGCAGCCCGAGCGCATGAGGGCGCTCGAACAATTTAAGGCAGGCGAACTCGAGGTTTTAGTAGCAACCGATGTGGCCGCCAGAGGGCTCGACATTGCCGGTGTTCCGTGCGTAATTAATTACGATTTACCTTTTAACGCCGAAGACTATGTACACCGCATTGGTCGCACTGGCCGGGCGGGTGCAAGCGGCGAGGCCATTGCTTTTTTTACACCTGACGAAGAGCGTTATTTGTTCGAAATCGAAAAACTCATCCAAAAGAAAATCCCGCGTGGGCGTTTCGAACTGCCACGGCGCGGGCGTTCACCGCGCAAATCGGCGCCGGCACGCCAAGAAGCTCCGCAAGATCGCTTGTTTACGCAGCCCTACGAGCCGCAAACTCCCGATGCAGCTACCGAGCGCAAAGCGCCGTCTAAACCGAAAAACGGCAAGCGATCGGTAGGTGTGTTGCTTGGTGGGCGCTAATCGTTTTGTTTTTAA
>DATGSD010000328.1:0-3847 GCA_035302965.1 Burkholderiaceae bacterium
CTAGCCGATACGCATATTAACGATAACCCCGATGCCGAGCAGGTGGCCGAAATTACCTTAGCGGCTGCCGCGCAAATGCGTCGCCTCGATATGGAGCCTAAGGTGGCCTTGTTGTCGCGCTCTAATTTTGGCACCGGTAGTTCGGCTTCAGGCGAGAAAATGCGCGTCGCTCTCGAGCTTGTGCAAGAGCGCGACCCCGATCTCGAAATTGACGGCGAAATGCATGGCGATTGTGCGCTTGACGAAAGCTTGCGTCAGCGTATCTTGCCTTCTACAACTTTAAAAGGGGCAGCAAACTTACTCATTTGTCCCAGTGTTGACGCCGGTAATATTGCTTACAACTTGCTTAAAACGGCTGCCGGAGGCAATACAGCCGTTGGACCGTTTTTGCTGGGTGCGAATGCTCCCGTGCATATTCTGACATCCAGTTCTAGTGTGCGGCGCATTGTTAATATGGCGGCGCTTACGGTACTAGATGCCAATATGTCCCAATAGCGTCGTGTAAGGCTTGCCTTCCTCAGGTATGATTGGGCCGAAATTTATTTTTTAACGCGCTTTTAGGAGACTCATCGATGAGCCAACACGCAATTTCAGGCGCTCTGCTCGAGAGCGGAGGGCTGCTTGAAGCTAAAACGGTCGATCGGCCTGCTTTGCTCAAGCAAGCCGAAGCGCTTGGTTGGGGGGTATTCGAGATCAATTGTGATCGTGCTCGAAGCCGCTCAGCTATTTTGCGTGCTATTGCAAAAGCGGTCGACTACCCCGAGTTTTTTGGTAACGACCTTGATGCTCTTTACGACTGCCTTACCGATACTTTGCTTGAGCACAAGCCCGGCTTGCTAATGATCTTAGATAAACTGCACTCGGGCGATCCTACCTTAACCGAAGCCGCCGAAGCCGTTATTGCGGTTTTTCACGATACGGTCGAGTTTGCACGTAATAACCAACGCGTGTTTGTGTTTTGGGTTGATCATGCTGGTAAGCACCCTGACCCCGAACCAGGGATATCACCAACCCCGTATTCGGGCAGCCGCGACGACGATTAAACCGTCTTCTTAATACCAATTTAATAAGGCGGTGCAAGCGGCAATTAAGGCCAGGCCTGCGGTTTCGGTTCGGAAAACGCGCTGGCCAAACTGCACAGCATGTACCTGGTGTTTAAGGGCGGCGGCTACTTCGTGTTCCGCCCAACCGCCTTCGGGCCCAACAAACAAGGTAATCGATTGTGTATTGCTGTTCTTTAGTGGTTCGCTAATTGCTTGGGTCGCTTCTGGATGGCAAAAAAGTAATAAATGATCGCTTTTTGTACTTTTTAAATAGTCTTCAAGCGTTTGTAAGGGCGCAAGCTTAATTAACTGGTTTCGTCCGCATTGCGCACTGGCCGCTTGGGCAATACGTTGCCAATGCTGATACCGCTTTTCGAGACGGTTGCCACTTAATTTGCTAATGCTATAACGGGCTTGAATCGGCACAATTTGTGTGGCACCTAGCTCGGTCGCCTTTTCGATAATCCAGTCCATTTTGTCGCCCGAAGGCAGGCCTTGAACCAGGGTTATATCGCCTTTTAGCTCGGTCTCGATGGGCTGGTGTTCGCTAGTTTCTATCCAACTTTGTTTATTTTGGCTGATTAGCCGAGCGGGGTATTGCCCACCGTGGCCGTCAAAAACAACGACTTGTGCGCCAGCGTTTAAGCGCAACACCCGCGTTAGATAATGTTCTAAATCGCTAGGGACGCGAAACTGGCTATGCGGTTGTAGGGCCGAGGGAAAGTAAAATCGAGGAAGCGTCATAAGGGTATTACACCGATACGGGAAAGAAAACAGCGATTAAAAAAATCGTCTAGGCAGGGTGTTAAAATGCCGTGTTACCTATCGTATTTTAGTCAGAGCATTATGCCTGCGTCTTGAGGGCTTTATGTCTACCTCTACCTCTTCTGATCCTGATCTCCTATCCGATTCTACTTTAGCCAATGCCATCCGTGCTTTGTCAATGGATGCCGTCCAGCAAGCCAATTCGGGCCACCCGGGCGCCCCGATGGGGATGGCAGAAATTGCCGTAGCTCTCTGGAAGCGGCACTTGCGGCATAACCCAGCTAACCCAAACTGGTTTGATCGCGACCGTTTCATTTTGTCTAACGGGCATGGCTCTATGCTTATTTATGCCCTATTGCACTTAAGCGGTTACGAACTTTCAATCGACGAAATTAAAAACTTTCGTCAGTTAGGCTCTCTAACACCCGGACATCCCGAAGTGGGTATTACCCCGGGGGTTGAAACTACAACAGGGCCTTTAGGGCAGGGTTTAGCTAACGCTGTGGGCATGGCGTTGGCCGAAGCCTTGTTAGCTAAAGAATTTAATCGCGAGCAGCACACAATTGTTAATCACTACACTTATGCTTTTGTTGGCGATGGCTGCCTCATGGAAGGTATTTCTCATGAAGCGTGTTCATTAGCGGGCACACTTAAGCTGTCTAAGTTAATTGTGCTGTACGACGATAACGGCATCTCTATCGATGGTGAAGTTAATGGTTGGTTTACCGACGACACAGCCAAGCGTTTTGAGGCGTATGGCTGGAACGTTATTCGCAATATCGACGGCCACGATGTCGAAGCCGTCGATCAGGCCATCGAGCAAGCGCAGCAGTGGGCAACTCAGCCGAGTAGTGGCCCCACGCTTATTATGTGCCGCACCATTATTGGTAAAGGCGCACCTAATATGGCGAATACGGCTAAGGTGCATGGTGCGCCTTTAGGTGATGCCGAAATTCAGGCCGCCCGCGAGGCATTAAGCTGGCCGCACCCACCGTTTTCAATTCCCGAAGAGGTTTATCGCGCCTGGGATGCTCGCGAAAGTGGTCATGCCTTGCAAAGCGAATGGCAAAAAAGCTTTGAAGCCTACGCACAAATTTACCCGGAACTAGCCGCCGAATTTACTCGACGTATGAAGGGCGACCTTCCCAACGATTTTATCGAGCGCTCTCAGGCCTTTATCAGCCAAGTGGCTAACGAGGCACAAAACCTGGCTAGCCGTAAAGCCTCTCAAAATGCCATTGTGGCGTTTGCGCCGTTATTACCCGAACTGCTAGGCGGCTCAGCCGATTTAACCGGCTCTAACTTAACCGATTGGCCAGAGGCTGTAACCGTTAAAGCAAGCTCTAGCGGTTTGGAAGGCGGGCGCTATATTCATTATGGTGTTCGCGAATTCGGTATGGCGGCCATTATTAATGGTTTGGCCTTGCATGGGGGCTACTTGCCATTTGGTGGCACGTTTTTAACGTTTTCCGATTATTCTCGTAATGCGATTCGCATGGCTGCGCTCATGAAGCAGCGGCTGGTTCATGTATTTACGCATGACTTTATCGGTTTGGGCGAAGACGGCCCCACTCATCAGCCCGTCGAGCACGCCGCCAGCCTGCGTTTAATTCCTAATTTGCACGTTTGGCGTCCGTGCGACACCACAGAAACTGCCGTGGCTTGGCAACAAGCCTTGGCAAGGCCGGCAAGCTTAGGTATGGCGGTTAACGATGGCGGCCCAAGTGCCTTGTTGCTGTCGCGTCAAACCCTACCCTTTGTCGAAAGAGATGCCGATAGCCAGGCAGCCATTGCTCGGGGTGGTTATGTTTTACGCGATGTTAGCCACCCGCAAGCCATAATTATTGCGACAGGCTCTGAAGTGGGTTTGGCTCTCGAGGCTCAAGCGCTATTGCAAGAACAAAACCTTGCTGTGCGTGTTGTGTCTATGCCTTGTACCGAGGTTTTTGACGAGCAAGACGACAGCTGGAAGCAGCAAGTCTTGCCCGCCGAACTTCCTTGCGTTGTTATCGAAGCGGGTGCAACAGCGGCTTGGTATA
>DATGSD010000329.1:0-2272 GCA_035302965.1 Burkholderiaceae bacterium
CGCTAAGTCTTCGTCGATCGCTTGGCGCACCTCTTCGGGCACATCGCTCATTTCGATTTCGAGGCGCATGCGCGCAAGCGGCGTGCGCAAGTCGTGTGAGATGCCCGCAAGCATGATTTCGCGATCTTCTTCGGTTTGTCGCAGATCGCGTACCATGCGGTTTACCGAGGTGTTTAGTTCGCGAATTTCGAGTGGCCCGCGCTCGGGCAGCTCTAGCGGGGTTTCGCCCCGCGCTAATTGCTGGACGACAAGCGCTAATTGGGCTAATGGACGGTTAACAAAGCGCACACTAATTGCCGAACCAATAATAGCGAGCAATAAGGCGGTAGCACCCCAGCCAAACCACTCTATGCCAGCGGTTAAGCCTAATTGCTCGCGGTCGAAAACCAGCCAATATTGGTCGGGTTCGATTTCGAAACTCACCCAGATTCCTGGCACCGAATTTACCGACCACATGACCTCGGTAGACGGGCCAAGGCGGTTTTTAATCGCTTTAACGACATGATTCCAGTAGCCCGAGTCGGGCATAGGAACGAAGGTGTCGCTAGGTTCGCGTGGCTGAACCCTAAGGCTTTCTTTGGTGGCTAGGTCGAGTAGTAAGGAGGAACGTGCATTGAGAGGCGCGTAAATAAGGGCCGAGCGGGTAATACTAACCGACGTGGCAACCCGCTGCGCCATTTGGCGCGCCCGCGGGCCTTCTTCCATACTAAAAAATACCTGTAGCCAAGCGCCAAGGCTAACAAGCATTAACGTGGCTAACAATAAGAAAGAGCGGCTAAACAGCCCAAGGCGTAGCCGCGATGAGATTTTTTTTAGCTGCTGAGGCACACGATTGGTCGGTAAATTGACGGCTTAATGGAAATGCCCGCTAGTTTAATTTATTGACCGCCATCTGGAACGAAGACATAACCAAGCCCCCACACGGTTTGGATAAACACCGGCTTTGAGGGGTTGGGTTCGATGAGTTTACGCAAGCGAGAGATTTGAACGTCTAGACTGCGGTCGAAGGCTTCGTATTCGCGTCCGCGTGCTAATTCCATTAGTTTGTCGCGCGACAACGGAATTTTAGGGTGACGGGCAAACACTTTAAGCACCGAGAACTCGCCCGTTGTAATCGGGATTGGCTCGTTGTTACGTGTTAGGGTGCGTGTAGAGAGATTAAGCACGTAAGGACCGAATTCGATCGATTCGTTTTCTTGGCTGGGTGCACCCGGGTGCTCTTCGGTTCCGCGTCGGCGTAAAATCGCGTTAACGCGTGCTAATAATTCGCGCGGATTGAAAGGCTTCGATAGGTAATCGTCGGCACCCATTTCGAGACCAACGATGCGGTCGATTTCTTCCGCTTTGGCGGTTAACATAATGATTGGCGTGTTATCCTGGCCACCGCGCAGACGACGACAAATCGAAAGGCCGTCTTCGCCCGGAAGCATAAGGTCTAGCACGAGTAGGTCGAAGTGCTCTCGTTGCCATAGTTTGCTCATTTCTTTGGCATCTTCGGCAACAAAAACGCTAAAACCTTGTTCGCTTAGGTAGCGGCGCAGCAAGTCGCGCAGTCGAGGGTCGTCGTCGACAACAAGGATTTTTCGGGTAGGGTTAGGGTTTTGTGTAGTCATGACGGCAAATGTAACAGCAACTGCTTGGCTCGGCTAGTGGTTGGTTTCAACCTGTTTCAAAGTAAGTGTTTCGTATTGTTTTTTTAACGTCTGTAAGCCTATTAAATGCCCGAACCTGTATATATTTTAGCGCTAGACACCTCGGGTCGAGCGTGCGAGTTAGCTTTATTATCGCTTGTAAACGGTAAAACGGCTATCCGCTGTTTGACGTACGAGGGCTCAACCCAACACGCCGAGCGAATACTGCCGCTTGTCGAACAGCTTCTGCTCGAAGTGGGTATCCAGCGCCAAGCATTGTCGGCCATTGCTTTTGGCCAAGGCCCTGGGGGGTTCACAGGCTTGCGCGTGGCTTGTGGTATTGCCCAGGGTTTAGCCTTTGCCTTGCAAATCGATGTGGTACCCGTGGTCTCTTTGTTTGCCGCCGCATTAACGGTAAATAACAGCCGTGATGTTCGAGTTGTAATCCAAGATGCCCGCATGAATGAAGTGTATGTGGCCGCCTATCAACAAACGCTAGCCCCCGTTACCCCTCAACAAGCGGCAACCCCCGATGCTGTCTCTCAACAAACGGTCGACTCCGATATTGCTAAAAATGTTGCGTGTTGGCACGAAATTCAAGCCCCGGTTTTAGTAGCCGCCCACGACGCCTTGGCGTGGGT
>DATGSD010000330.1:0-8712 GCA_035302965.1 Burkholderiaceae bacterium
CGATTGGACGACGAATATCAGCCGAGCGTTTTGAACGCCGCGCCGAGTGGCGCGATTTTGCCGTACTTTATCGCAGTAATCAGCAAGCTCGGGTAATCGAGCAAGTTTTACGCAATTTACGAATTCCCTATACCTTGTCGGGTGGCCAAAGTTTTTTTGATAAGGCTGAAATTCGTGACATTATGGCGTACTTGCGCTTATTAGCTAATAGCGATGATGACCCCGCGTTTATACGAGCCGCTACAACGCCACGCCGTGGGGTTGGGCAAGCTACTTTACAAGCCTTGGGCACCTATGCGTCGGCGCATTCGCTGTCGTTATTTGCAGCGGCATTTGCTATTACTACCGACGACGGTTTGGCGCAGCGTCAGCTCGATGCCCTACAAAACTTTGCGCGCTTAATGCAAGAATTAGAGCGCCGAGCTAAAGAAGAGTCGGCCGCCGATTTGCTCGATCAACTGCTTGCACACACCCGTTATGAAAGCTATTTGTACGATACACTAGACAATCGGGCCGCTCAGGCGCGCTGGCAAAATGTACGCGAACTTTGCGCGTGGCTTGCCCGCAAGTCTGGTGAAGACGGTTTAAGTATTACCGAATTAGCACAGCACGTGGCCTTGGTTACCATGCTTGAGCGCAACGACGAAGAAAACCCCGATGCCGTTAAGCTTTCTACCTTGCATGCGGCAAAAGGGCTAGAGTTTCCGCACGTATTTTTAATTGGTGTCGAAGAAGGGTTGCTGCCGCATAAAGGCCGCGAAGAACCCGGCAGCACCGAGGTCAAAGAAGACCCTGCCCGCATCCAAGAAGAGCGTCGCTTAATGTATGTGGGTATTACCCGAGCGCAGCGCAGTTTACACATTAGTTGGTGCAAACGCCGCCGCCGTGCTCGTCAAGATGTTATCTGCGAACCCTCTCGTTTTATTGCCGAAATGGGTTTTGATGTTAAAAAGCCCCGCGACAATCCGGCCGACGAACACCTCAGCCCAAGCGAGCGCTTGGCCATGCTTAAAGATTTGTTAAAACAGTAGTGGCGAATCGTATTTTGCCGGCAGGAAAGTAAAGAGTTCTGCAAGCGGAGCGGTAACGTATTTTTGAGGCAGGGGCAGTAACGTATTTTGCAAGCGGGGTAGTCAAAGTCATTCGTTTCTTGCCAGGCATTGCTAACATTTTTGCGGCCTAGAAAAATCGTTTTTCAGGGCTTTATTTCTTGTTGCGACAATCCTTATTAAAATAGGACGAAAGATATCGTTTATTTAGCGCGCGTTTATTCCATAAAACGCGATACGCTCTTATAAAAATAAATTGCAATACAGGCTTAGATAAAAATAATTTGTTAGCCCTAGTTGGGTATTAAAAGGATTAATTAATGAGTGATTTTCAAACAGTTGGTATTGTAGGGGCCGGAGCAATGGGGCGAGGCATCGCACAAATTGCTGCCCAAGCCGGCTTGCAAGTCATGCTTTTCGATCAAGACCCAAAAATGGTCGACGAAGCGCGAGACAGCTTGCAAAAAATATGGCAACGGCTTATCGAAAAAGAGCGCATGACGTCGGACGACGCTCAAGCTGCTCTTGCACGCATCGAAATTTGCTCAAGCCTCGAGCAAATGAAAGACGCTCAGCTAGTTATCGAGGCCATTATCGAAAACCTCGATATTAAACGCGAGTTGTTTGCACAACTTGAGGCCTTGGTTTCAGATGATTGCATCTTGGCGTCTAATACCTCGTCTTTGTCTATTACAGCCATCGCAGCCAGCTGCAAGCGGCCCCAGCGGGTTGTGGGTTATCACTTTTTTAATCCGGTTCCGTTAATGAAGGTGGTCGAAGTTATCGACGGCTTGCGTAGCGATCCAGCTGTCGGCGATCGTCTGATGGCTTTAGCCCGACGCATGGGGCACACACCTGTGCGTGCCAAAGACATGCCCGGTTTCATCGTCAACCATGCTGGGCGTGGCATGACCATCGAAGGCCCGCGTATGGCTCAAGAGGGCGTGGCGCCGTTTTATCAAATCGATGCCATTATGCGCGAGCAAGCTGGTTTCCGTATGGGGCCCTTCGAGCT
Organism: Burkholderiaceae bacterium; assembly: GCA_035302965.1. Lineage (GTDB taxonomy): Bacteria > Pseudomonadota > Gammaproteobacteria > Burkholderiales > Burkholderiaceae_B > DATGSD01. Next base: position 2,065 of record DATGSD010000330.1, read on the forward strand.
GCTCGATCTAACCGCGCTCGACGTTTCGCACCCGGTTATGGAAACCATTTATCGTCAGTTTTACGACGAGCCTCGTTTCCGGCCGTCACCATTAACAGCCGTTCGTTTAAGTGGTGGCTTATTAGGCCGAAAAACCGGAGAGGGTTTTTACCGCTACATCGACGGGAAAAAACAACTACCTAGCGAGCCGGCTGTGCCCCAAATGGCCGCAGGCTTACAAGTGTGGGTTTGCCCTGAAGAAGCCCAAGGCTACGAACAAACCGTTGCATTGTTAAAGCAGCTGGGGGCTAAGCTCGACGAAGGCGATAAGCCGGCCGAGCGCGCCCTAATTGTTGTTACTCCCTTAGGAGAAGATGTGTCTACCGTGGTTGCACGCAATCAGCTTGATGGGCGTCGTACCGTCGGTTTAGACACTTTCTTCGGCCTAGAGGCTGGCAAGCGCCGCGTGCTTATGTGCTCGCCGGCAACCGAGCCAGGTTGGCGCGATGCCGCTCACGCCCTATTTGCTGCCGACGAGACTGCCGTTTCGATTATCAACGATTCGGCTGGCTTTGTTGGCCAACGCATGGTTGCAGCCATCGTGAACGTGGCCTGTGATATTGCCCAACAAAACATTGCGTCGCCTAACGATATCGATTTGGCCGTGTCGTTAGGCCTGGGCTACCCCGATAATGGCCCACTAAGTATGGGCGATAAGTTGGGCGCCGACCGTATTGTTAAAGTGTTAGCGAATATGTATCGGGTTACTGGCGACAACCGCTACCGCGCAAGCCTGTGGTTACAGCGGCGCGTACAATTGGGCTTGTCGTTGCGCGACGAAGCAAAATGCACGGCTGAATAAATAAAACAGTTGTACAAAAGTAAAAGCGCTGCCTAAGTAGTTTAGGCAGCGCTTTTTTGGTTTGTTACTAGGGCTGAGGATGCCGATGAGGCGCTAAAGCGTATTTTATTGGGCAGCGTTAACCATGTATTGCACTGCGGCCTTAATATCGCTGTCGGAAGCCTGCGAACCGCCCCGTGGTGGCATGCCACCTTTACCATGAATGGCAATTTCGACCATGGCGTCCATGCCGGTTGCGATAAGGGGTGCCCAGGCGTCTTTATCGCCAAACTTGGGTGCGCCGGCTAAGCCAGCATCGTGACAAGCAAAGCAAATCGACTTGTAAAGCTTTTCGCCGGCCGGATCGACTTCACCCTCGTCGGCCTTGCTATCTTGAGTGGCAGAGGCGTCAGCAACTTCTTGGGTTTGCGCATCGGGTTTTTCGTCAGTAGTTTCGGCCTGTGCTGTTTGCGCAGCTTGAGTGGCTTCAGCATCAGCAGAGGCGTCGTCGGCTTTGTCGGTGTCGTCGGGTTCTTCAGGCTCGTCGAAAGAGGCACCGCCAGCGTTGGCCATATAAACCATAGCGCGCTCGACTTCGAAATCGCTTAAGTTGGGGTTGCCACCGCGTGCTGGCATAGCGCCCTTGCCATGAAGCGCGATATCGAGCAGCGTGTCGTAGCCAGAATCGATTAGCGGTGCCCAGGCGTCTTTATCGCCAAATTTGGGCGCACCGGCTACACCAGAATCGTGACAAGTACTACAGGTATTTTCGTAAACTTGCTCGGCCGACAAAACCATTTTGGGTGCGTCTTCATCGACAATGACAAAGCCTGCAACAGGCTGCAAACGACTAGCAATGGCTTCGTCAGACATAGCGTCGGAGCCAGAGCTAATTAAATAGTCGGACTTCACAAAAGAGATTATTAATAAAATGACAATAATCGGAATGGCAAACCCTAAAATAACCGTAATAATGAGTTGCTTTGGGGTTTTAATAAAGCCTTCGTAAGAGGTGTCGTCGTTGTTGTCGTTTGGATTATTCATGTGCAAGAACCCTGCATGTTGCAGACAAAACCGAGGTGTTAGCCAGCATGTATTAGCAAGCTTGCTATCGCTAGCTAGCTTTGTCGCTTAGAAATGACGAATTGCGCATGCTTATTAGATGGCATGAAAGTATTAGATTATACCGAGACTGTCGTGTAAAGGTAATAATCTCGTTATACACGGCCAGCTTAACGGCCATTTTGTTGTTTGGGCTGAGCCCAACGCTAAAAACCGTTATAATGCCTGGTTAGTTCAGCCAGCAAACGTTAATGCTATTACACTTATCTTTTGCTGCCCGAACCTATTTAATAATTACAAAAATAAAACATCTGGCGCCCGTAGTTCAATGGATAGAATAAGAGTCTCCGAAGCTCTCGATCCAGGTTCGATTCCTGGCGGGCGCGCCAATCTTTATTGAGCTCTAGGGTTAACGCTATTTTCAAGAGCGGTCTGGCTACTGCTTTGTGGGTACAACAAAAAGATCCGATAAAGTACGGTTAGGTTCATCAGAATACTAATGATCCATAACCCTAATAGTGGCTGAGCAACCAAGGTGGTAATAAACACAATAAAACAGCGTAAATCGCGACCGATTCGAATCAATCGAAACCCTTGCATTCTGTCTGCTTTATGGGCGCTGTAACTCGAGATAAAGCTGCCGGCGATGGCGCTAATCCCAAGCCACATCCAGGCGATGCCGTGTGTGTGCATCGCATGCCAGGTCATAGCAGCCAAAATGGCGATATCGGCATAACGATCTAATAAGGCGTCAAACCACCCACCGTAATCGCTACTTCGATACTGGGCACGCGCCACCTCACCATCGGATCCGTCAATAATCGATGCCAGTTGGGTTAGAAAGCCGCCAAAGGCTAGCCAGAAATAGCTGGGTTGGGCGATACAAAACGCCCCGATGAGGGCAATAAAGAAGGACAGAAACGAGATTATATTTGGGCTTAATCTCCAGCGAATAAAGTACAAACTAAACCGTTGCGAAAAGAATCGGTTAATCCAGCGCGCAATCGGTCCGTCGTGAGATTTTTGGCTGGCTAGACGTAAAAGCGCTTTTTCTGCGCGGTTACGATCGGTTGGTGTGTCAATGTCTTGCCAGTAATAATGATGCATGAAGGCTTTGAGTAACCCCTCAGTAGTTAAGTGCATCATGATTTGACTGAGCCGGTTGCAATTGTCGGGGTTAAGTTGTAGGCAGCGCCGTGCTACCTCGGGCGAGCAAAAAAAAGCACCACAATCGATGCCGTTATAGTGGCTAAGATTCTTACTTAAACTAACGATCAACCCCTGGGGGTTAACTTCAACTTTGGTGGCATCGTCTAAATCAATTTCATGGCGGTTTAAACGTCGATCAACCGCTAAATACGCCGAGTTTTCGCCTAGTGGCTGTTGACACAGGGCTTGGAGTAAATCGGCACTATAGAGGTGATCGGCCATTAATAACAAGAATGGGCGCTGGATATGCGGCGCGGCTGTACGTAACGAATACCCATTATCAAAAAGGCTCCATTGTTCGTTATAAAGACAGCGAATAGTCGGAAGCGGCGGGGTTGTCGGTTGCTGTGCTAGCCAGCGCGTGAGCCATTGTTCAACCGCTAAATGTTCGTGACCCGTTACGATAAGAATTTCTGACGGTTGTAAGGCGATCGATTGTCGTAAATTATGTTCAAGTAACGGGATTCCCAAAACCGTTACCAGCGGCTTACTGATTCCCTGCGTTTGTAGGCGCTCTCCTTTTCCGGCCGCTAAGATAATAATTTGCATACACTCTCCTTGGTAAATCGAACGGTTGCAGGGTAGAAAACCCTGCAAAAGTGCCTTAAGCAAGGTGTCAGGCGACACCTTGATGAGAGCGTTCGATTTAGGCTGCAGCTATGGTCTCATTGGCATTTTCGATGAAGCGCTCGACTTCGTAGAAGGCTTCGTCGTCAGTAAGCTGCTTAGGAGGATGTTTGCAAAAATAGGCGGATGCTCCCTCTATAACCCCACCAATTTGTTGATCAAGCGCCAATTTAGCGCAACGGATCATGTCGATGGCGACACCGGCCGAGTTTGGTGAGTCTTCAACCGACAGACGCAATTCAAGATTCATGGGCACATCACCGAATAGCTTACCCTCCATGCGCAAGAAACAAACTTTATTGTCTTTTTGCCATGGAATGTAGTCGGATGGGCCTACATGAATATTGTGGTCATCGAGGCGTGTAGCGGCAACGGCCTGTACCGCTTCGGTTTTTGATTGTTTTTTCGATTTTAGGCGGTGGTGATTAAGCATGTTCATAAAGTCGGTGTTTCCGCCTGTGTTGAGCTGATAAGTACGCTCGAGTTTAACGCCACGACGCGCAAATAAGTCGGTTAAGACACGATGGGTAATCGTAGCGCCTAGTTGCGCTTTGATGTCGTCGCCGATTATCGGTAGTTTGCGTTGTTCAAAGCGCTGAGCCCAAGTGGGATCGCTGGCTATGAAGACGGGTATGCAATTGATGAAAGCGACACCCGCCTCGAGAGCGCACTCAGCATAGAAGCGACTCGCTTTTTCAGAACCGACAGGAAGGTAGTTGAGCATGACGTCGGTTTCACTTTCTTTAAGAACGCGAATGACGCCTTCTTTGTTAAGTTGTGGGGTGTCTGCCACTTTAAAGCTAAGACGGTCTGGATGCTCAGACATGTGTTCTGAATAGCCATCGAGCACCGGACCCATCTGAACAGTAACGCCACTTTTGGGCAAGTTGGGCTGGAATACTGTGGTGCAGTTTGGTTCAGCGAAAATGGAGTCGTGGACATCCTTACCGACTTTGCGCGCATCGATGTCAAATGCTGCGCTAACACGGATATCGCTAGGCGTATAGCCGGCAATACTCCAATGCATTAAACCGATCATATCGCTGGGATTTTTGTCTTTGTAGTAATGAATTCCCTGGATAAGAGAGCTTGCGCAGTTACCTAGACCAACAATCGAAATATTTATGGGTTTCATATTACCTCCATAATTCAAAGTGAATGGACTTGGCAAAAGCCTTTTCGGTACTGATTGACTGTATGTGTCGATTCATGAGCAATAGAACCACTTCCGCCCAGATTCGGTGGGCAGACACAGGACATAATCAGTACCTAGCAAACCTCACGGTTTGTTACATAGAGTGTGAGCTCGTAACGCTTTGGCAGGACGAGCTGCACCTACTTCGTGATCTAGACGGTAAGAACCGTAGACCCGAAAGGATACAGGCCGAATGTGGCCATAACTTATTAATAAAAGATGGCAGCAAGCAGAAAAGATGTGATTAGGAAAGTGCTTGCTACTAAAAACTGCTTTTGCAGTGTGAAGGCAGTGGCATGTTGCCAGTGCAAGTTATTGCATTTTTCTCTTCACTAAAAAAATATAGACAAACTTTTTGAAAATGTCTAGTGCTAAATATATTGGCGAACAATTGTAATTAGCCTGTGAACCGGATTTTTAGTTTGCCGGCAATTGCGGCAGCCAAAGTGCCAAGGACAATAAGGTGATTAACAGTACGGGTGGCGTGATCAGTAAACCAATTTTCATGTACTGTCCCCACCCGATTTGATAGCCCCTATCGGCCAAGACATGGAGCCAAAGCAGCGTTGCTAGACTACCGATTGGTGTGAATTTCGGGCCTAAATCGTTTCCAATAATATTGGCATAAATCATGAGTTGTTTTGTCGTTTCTGGCGCAGACGTAAGTTCGATGGCCAGGACTCCTACTAACGTTGATGGCAAATTATTCATTACAGAGGCAATAAAAGCCGATAGGAAACCAGTGCCAATGGTGGCTACCAGCTGTCCTTGCTGAGCCAGCCAGTTGAGGATAGAGGCACCAAAATGGGTGAGGCCAGCATTCCCCAAGCCGTAAACAACAAGGTACATGCCTAAGGAGAACAGCACGATTTGCCACGGTGCACCGCGTAAAGCGGATTTAACCGATACAACCGCGCCTTTCCCGTTTTTCCACCAACGCCCGGCGATGGTCATGAATAAAAGGGCCGCAGACCCCGTGATCAAGGAAAGAGGAGTTGCCGTTGATCCCGAAGCAAAATACGCCGTTAAGAGGACAAAAAGCAAAGGGAAGGCCGCTCGGAATACTAAGGGATCGATGATCGCCGATGTGGGTTTGTCGAGATCGTCATTCGGATAACAGCGCGGAATGGATTGCTTAAACATTAGCCACAAGACGAAAACTGTAGTGGCAACTGACACGATATTAACGGGTACCATGACGACCGCGTAGCGTCCAAAGCTAATATCGAAATAATTAGCGCTGACGATGTTAACTAGGTTGGAAATAATTAAGGGTAAGCTGGCTGTATCGGCTACAAAGCCGGTAGCAATAATAAATGCTAGGGCAGTGGTCTTAGAAGCATTTAGCCGGGTAAGTAAAGCAATCACAATGGGTGTAAGCAAGAGGGCCGCCCCGTCGTTGGCAAAAAAAGCAGAAATTGTCGCGCCTAGCAATATCATCATTAAAAATAGTGTTAGGCTCCGACCACCCGCTAATCGAGCAATATGTAGTGCGGCCCAGCTAAAAAAGCCAGCTTCATCTAAAATTAACGAAATAATAATTAAGGCTACAAATGTAAGCGTGGCATCCCACACAATTTCCCACACGATGGCGATTTCATGCCATTGAACAACCCCAGTTATTAACGCAAGAAAAGCTCCGGCTAGTGCGCTCCAACCAATTCCTAAGCCACGGGGCCGCCAAATGACTAAAATAAGCGTCGCAACAAAAATGACGAAAGCCAGCATGCAAAAA
>DATGSD010000331.1:0-2761 GCA_035302965.1 Burkholderiaceae bacterium
AAAACTATTTTTAATATTCTGGGCCCGCTAACCAACCCCGCCGGTGCTGCCAACCAGCTTATGGGTGTTTTCCACCCCGACTTGGTCGGCATCCAAGTACGCGTTTTACAACGCCTTGGCTCAAAGCACGTGTTAATCGTGCATGGAAAAGATGGCTTAGACGAAGGCTCTTTAGGTGCCGCCACAATGGTAGGCGAGCTTAAGGATGACAAGGTTAGCGAATATGAAATTCATCCCGAAGACTTTGGCATGGCGATGGTTTCCAACCGCAGTATTACCGTTAATAACCGCGACGAATCGGCCGCGCTGATCTTAGAAGCACTCGACAACAAGGCTGGCACCGCTCGCGACATTGTTATTTTCAATGCCGGTTTGGCTATCTACGCTGGCAATCGCTCACAATCGATTGAACATGGGATCAATCTGGCCCGCGAAGCTATCGCCTCTGGGGCCGCTCGGGCTAAACTGGAAGAATTCGGCGCCTACACACGGAAATTTCGCACATGAACGATATTCTTAAACAAATTCTCGAAGCCAAGTCGGCTGAAATTGCTAAGGCTAGACAAATGCGTAGCGAGTCTGACATCTTGCGCGAGGCAAAAAGCCGTAAAGACGTACGGGGTTTTATTCAAAGCATCAAAAACAAACTAGCCAACAATCAACCCGCCGTTATCGCCGAAATTAAAAAAGCATCGCCCTCAAAAGGTGTGATTCGCGAATCGTTCGACCCAACGGCCATTGCAACCACCTATGCCGCCCACGGAGCGGCGTGTTTGTCGGTATTAACCGATGTGCAGTTTTTCCAGGGGTCTTCCGATTATTTGCGCCAAGCACGCGCAGCCTGCGCCCTACCAGTACTACGCAAAGACTTTATCATCGACCCTTACCAAGTCGCGCATGCCCGCGCCCTTGGAGCCGACTGTATTTTGTTAATTGTGGCCGCACTCGATCTACCACGTATGCTCGAGCTCGAAAGCTTGGCTCACGAACTTGGCATGGATGTTTTAGTCGAGGTACACGGGGCCGACGAGCTCGACACCGCTCTACAACTTAAAACACCGCTTATTGGGGTTAATAACCGCGACTTACGCACCTTCGAAACGTCTTTGCAAAACACTCTCAATTTGCTGCCTCGTATTCCTGACGACAAAATTGTCGTAACCGAAAGCGCAATCGCAAGCCGAGAAGACATCGAATTAATGCTAGCAAACGACGTCAAAACCTTTTTAGTTGGCGAACGCTTTATGCGCGCCGACGACCCTGGCAAAGCCTTGCACGAACTCTTTTTTAGCACCAATGGCGATACCGCAGTAAAAACAGGCTAAGCCGGCTAACTAGTGCAAAAGCGTTTCTGGCTGGGGTGTAGGGGTGGCTGGCCTTAGGCCATGCGGTCGGGCGTTGCCCGACTTCCCAATTTTTTATTCGCTTAACCGGCGGCCGAAGAACTCGCTGGCCGCTCGAACAGCTTCGGCCTTGTTTCCGGTTAAGCGAATAAAAAATTGGCGCATGCCCAAAGTCGGCTCACCACCCCTACACCCCAGCCAGAAACGCGGCCACATTTTAGTCTAGCTCTTCGTACAATACCCCCAACCTTTATGCCCTGTTTTTACAATCATGAGACAACTTATTAAAAAACCTGTCTTATTTGGCCTGCTGCTTACGTTGCCGTTGTGGCCACTACTGGGTAACGGGCTTGTTGCTCTTTGCGTAGGCTTTTTGCTAGCTTTTTTTATCGCTATGATTGACGCAATTTTTGTGCTGCGGCGCCACGACAAACAAAACGATAACGAAAGCGCACAAACCCCACCCGATGCGTAAAAACCATCTAGACGTTAAGCTTTAGACAATCAAACCACTTATCCCCTTAGGCGCCAATTCTTTTGGCCTTTTTCTAAACCCATGCATAGCCACGCCCCAGCCCAGCTGCCTAAAAATTTACCCCCTCTTGATGAACAATCGGCTGAACACGCCCAACGTGTAGAAGCTTATTTAATCGAACAAATTAACCGCTGCAACGACGGATTTATGCCGTTTGATAAGTGGATGGATTTAGCCCTGTATGCACCCGGACTGGGTTATTACACAGCGGGCAGCCATAAGCTTGGGGCAAATGCGGGGCAAGGCGACTTCACAACGGCGCCCGAGTTATCGCCATTATTTGGGCAAACGCTGGCCAAGCAAGTGACCGAAATTTTGCATGCAAGCCATTCAACAACGGTTTTAGAGTTTGGCGCGGGCTCGGGGGCTTTAGCGGCAAGCATCATCCCGGCGCTGCAGCAGCAAGGCATTAAGCTTAATTACCAAATTTTAGAGCTTTCACCCGATTTGCGTCAGCGTCAACAGCAGCGCCTTGCCGGCCTAAGCGCAAAAATCGAGTGGCTTGACGCCCTACCCACCAGTTTTTCGGGCTGTGTACTGGCCAATGAGGTGTTAGATGCCATGCCAGTAAAGTTATTTGAATGGGACGACAATAAACAATTGCACGAGCTGGGCGTGGTTGTCACAGCAGCAGCCGGCGAAAACTCTGCAAATACCCAGCTGCCTTTTGGGCTAGCCAGCCGCCAGGCCAACGCCAGCCTGCAACAACTTGTGAAGCAGCGCATGACACCCCAGGCTGGCTACCGCTCTGAAATTAATTTACGCGCCGAAGCCTGGGTAAAACAAATGGGTACTTGGCTAACGCGGGGTGCGGCTTTGCTAATTGATTATGGCTTCCCGCAAGCCGAGTATTACCACTCACAGCGCGATGCCGGCACCTTAA
>DATGSD010000332.1:0-14476 GCA_035302965.1 Burkholderiaceae bacterium
ACCCACGATGACAGCACTCGAGCGCTTGACGCATGACTTCGGTGTTGCCAATACACTCGAAAGAATAATCGGCACCGCCATCGGTTAGCTGAATAATATGGTCAACGAGGTTTTCGACATCGTTGGGGTTGACGAAATGCGTCATGCCAAATTTGCGCGCCATCGCTTCGCGCTCGGGGTTGATATCAATACCGATAATTTTATCGGCACCAACCATTTTGGCTCCTTGAATAACGTTTAGCCCGATGCCACCTAAACCAAACACAACAACATTGGCACCAGCCTCAACATTCGCGGTATAGAGAACCGCACCAATGCCTGTGGTAACCCCACAACCGATATAACAAACCTTGTCGAACGGGGCGTCTTCTCGAATTTTTGCTAGAGCAATTTCAGGCACGACAATATGGTTAGCAAACGTCGAGGTGCCCATGTAATGGTGAATGCTTTCGCCATTTAAAGAAAAACGAGACGTACCATCGGGCATTAGCCCTTGGCCTTGGGTTGCCCGAATTGCCGTGCATAAATTGGTTTTTTGTGACAAGCACGATTTGCACTGGCGGCACTCGGGGGTGTAAAGCGGAATGACATGATCACCCGGTTTTAAGGTCGAAACACCGGGCCCAGTTTCAAGCACAACCCCGGCACCTTCATGGCCTAAAATTGCAGGAAATAAGCCCTCGGGGTCGGCGCCCGACAAGGTGTAGTAATCGGTATGACAAATACCTGTAGCTTTAATTTCTACAAGAACCTCTCCTTCTTTGGGGCCTTCTAGCTGAACCTCTTCGATGGTAAGAGGCTCGCCCGCCTTCCAGGCCACTGCCGCTTTTGTTTTCATACGATTAACTCCTAAATTTACTATTACGTTAGTGGTGATGTTAGTTTTTTGAGCACTAATTACCACCTATTTTGGCTGATCTCATACCTAAATGTAGCAGGCCGCGGCGCTCGACGCCATGGCCGCCAACCACAAGCAGCAGCAGCCAGACAGCATACGGCCGGCCTAGCCAACAAACAAAAGACTAGAATCCGAAAAGAAAGGCGGCCACTAGTGGCTGCCGCAAGGCCCTGCTCTTTGATGGGGGTACTTGGCAAAAATAACAAACTTTACAAGCGACCCAGCTTAATTAAGTACACCTATCAAAGCTCAGATTAAATGGCGCTTTTATTCGATTTCTGACGGCTGGTTTGGCCAAATTTTTCTTGGAACAAAAGAAGTGCGCCGCTTCTGGGCCCGATTTTGAGAAGAAACTTGACGACGCCGACTTGTAGGCGTGGCAACTGAAGTAAAAAAACGTCTGGGTGCAAGGCGCTTTCCTGCACGACGCGCTAAGGTCGATTCTTTAGGTAAAATCAATGAAATCAATAGATTAGCTCCTTTGTTATGGTTATGGTCGACCTTCCAAAATATCACATTACGATAAATTAGTCCAATAATGTAAGGCTTATTAAGCAGCAAGCTAACACTTCTTCCTAACGATTTTTTCTAGCTCATATACAATGACAGGCTATTTCTTTCGGCAAAGCAGCCTGTAATGGCTGAACAACCTTTTATGTCTACCCAGCGCCCAAATTCCGACTTGCTATTAAAATTTAGTGATGTGGCTCTTGGCTACGGCAATTTCACGGTTCTAGAAAAAATCGAACTTGAAGCGTGGCGCGGTGAAGTCATTGTTATGATGGGCGGCTCTGGCTCAGGTAAAACCACACTGCTGCGCGGCGCAACTCGACAAATCATTCCCCAACACGGTGTTATTACCCTGTTCGGACACGATGTTGCCAAGGTTTCAAACCACGAGCTCGAAAAACTGCGTCAACGCATGGGCGTTTTATTTCAGCAAGGCGCTTTGTTTACCGACCTTAACGTTTTCGAAAACGTCGCCTTCCCTTTGCGCGAACACACAAAGATTTCCGAGCAGCAACTTACCGAAAAAGTACTTGAAACACTTAATGCTGTTGGCTTACGCGCCGCCGCACACCTTGGCGTTAGCGAAATCTCGGGCGGTATGGCACGTCGTGTTGCTTTGGCAAGGGCCATTATTATGGAACCCGAGCTTATTTTGTACGACGAACCTTTTGCGGGGCTCGACCCAATCTCAATGGGGATAACCGCACAACTTATTCGCGACATGACCGACCGCCTTAATTGCGCCTCAATCTTAATTACCCACGATGTCGCCGAATCGTTTGCTATTGCTAACCGCATCTACATGGTTGGGCAAGGACGATTATTAGCCAGCGGCACTCCAAACGAACTCTCTGAATCAACCGACCCCTACATTAGGCAGTTCCTCGATGCCCGACCCGATGGCCCGATTGCCTTTCATTACCCCGAAACGCCGGCGTTTAAGCAATGGTTAGCGAGGTCTAGAAATGAGTAATTGGCTTCGTCCTATCTCTCTCTTAGGTGGTTGGCTAAGCAGCCGAATTTTTCAGCTCGGCGCTCTGGTGCGCTTACTTTTCGCTATTTTGGCGCGCAGCTCAATTGTTTTAAAGCGCCCGCGCTTGGTTACCCAACAAATCCACTTTATTGGTAATTACTCATTAGTTATTATTGCCGTTTCGGGCTTGTTTGTTGGCTTTGTTTTGGGTTTGCAAGGCTACTACACCCTTACTCGCTACGGTTCTGAAGAGGCCTTAGGGCTGCTCGTTGCTTTGTCATTAACCCGCGAGCTAGGGCCGGTTGTAACCGCCCTACTTTTCGCTGGTCGCGCAGGCACTTCGTTAACCGCCGAAATTGGGCTTATGAAAGCCGGCGAGCAAATCGCGGCAATGGAAGTCATGGCTGTCGACCCAATACGCCGCGTTCTTGCACCCCGTTTTTGGGGCGGAACAATCGCGATGCCCATTCTTGCCGCTATCTTTTCTATGGTTGGCATTATTGGGGGTTGGGTGGTTGGCGTCCTATTAATTGGCATCGATGCCGGGGCATTTTGGTCGCAAATGCAAGACGGTGTCGATATTTTCAACGATGTCGTTAACGGCGTTATTAAAAGCCTTGTATTTGGTGTTGCAGTAACCACCATTGCCCTCTTCGAAGGGTGGTACGCGAAGCCAACACCCGAAGGGGTCGCCAGAGCAACAACGCGCACCGTAGTCAGCGGCGCACTGGTCGTACTCGGGCTCGATTTCCTATTAACAGCCCTTATGTTTAGCAACTAGAGATCATCATGACGCGTGAAAAAACCGATTTTTGGGTGGGTTTATTTGTTCTACTAGGCCTTATTGCCCTAGTGTTTCTCGCATTACGCGCTGGCAATCTAAGCTCGTTTTCGTGGGCACCCACTTATCAAGTTAGTGCTTACTTCGATAACTTAGGTGGCCTAAAAGTGCGGGCACCCATTAAAAGTAGCGGAGTCGTTGTCGGGCGTGTAAGCAGTATTGGCTTCGACAACCAACGCTACCAGGCGGTTGTTATCCTCGACCTCAATGAAAACTACGAGTTTCCGGCCGACTCTTCCGCATCGATTCTTACCTCGGGCCTACTTGGCGAACAATATATTGGTTTAACCCCCGGCGGCGACGACCAAATGCTTGCACAAGGAAGCGAAATTCTGTATACCCAAAGCGCAGTTGTGCTCGAAGAGCTTATTAGTAAATTTCTGTACAGCATGGCAGACTCACAAGGGGGCGATAAGAGCCAGCCAGCACTAGAAAACAACTAGGGTTAAACCCGTGCCAATGGCAGCCATGGCATAACCCATCGTAAGCATCCCCTCTCTGTCAACTATCGGCCGTCAGCATACCCATGAACACAAGCACCCAACCTACTCCAAAACGCCTTGGCGCCAAAAAACTATTACTTATTGTTGCTATTAGTACGCTAGCCGGCTGTGCAACGGTTACACACCCCGACCCAGACGATCCTTGGGAAAGCTATAACCGCAGCATGTTCCAATTTAATGAACAGGTCGATAAGGTTTTCATGAAACCGGTTGCGCAAATGTACGAACAACTCACCCCGCAGCCAGCGCGCAACTGCATTAGCAATATTTTTGCCAATTTGCGCGATTTATGGTCGTCGTTTAATAGCTTTTTACAAGGCCGCGGCCACGATGGCATGAATAGTTTTGGCCGGGTACTGTTTAACTCCACCATGGGCTTAGGTGGCTGTATCGACGTGGCTTCTACACAGGGTTCAAAACGCATCCCCAACGATTTCGGTGTTACCTTAGGCGTTTGGGGGGTTGGTTCAGGCCCTTATTTTGTTCTACCGTTTATTGGGCCCAGTACCGTACGTGATGGTGGCGCTATGCTCGGAACCTTCGCCGCCGATCTTTCACCACTCACTCCGGTATTTACCATCGATAACATCCGCTTACGCAACACAATTTTCGGCGTTGATGCGGTCAGCCTCCGAGCCAATTTGCTTAGTGCCGACGACCTTGTCGATCGCATTGCACTCGATCGCTACAGCTTTATTCGCGATGCTTACTTGCAGCGGCGCAACGCCTTAATTCAAGGTAAACCGGTCGATGCCGATTCGCCCTACACCAGCGATACCCTGCCCGACTACGAAGACGATCTGTAATAGCCGAAGCGGCTAGCAACAGGCAACAACACACGCCTATTAACACCCTGCCAAACAAGCAGCAAAAAAGGATTAACTATGCGTTTTCTTCGTTTTCTACCGATCAACCAACAACTTCGAGCGCTAATCGTAAGCCTTGGTTTATTTCTGGCGGCTTCATACGCCCATGCCGAAAAACCAGTCGACCCACAAGCCTCACCTAACGAGTTTGTTCAAACAGTTGCCGACAATGCCCTAGAAGCTTTACACGATGCTCCTAGCGCCAAAAAAGGCGATTTAGCCACAATTAATGCTTTAGTCGACCAATACGTTTTGCCCTACGTAAACTTCGAGAAAACCACCCGATTGGCCGCCGGACGCCATTGGCGACAAGCTTCCGAGCAGCAACAAAAAGACCTTGCCGAAGCCTTTAAAGGCACGCTAATTCGTACCTACAGCGGTGCGCTTAGCAAGGTTGACGAGTCGTCTAAAATTACTGTTTTGCCATTCCGTGGCGACCCCGAAGCTGCCGATGTCGTTGTTCGCTCATCTATTTCTCAAAGTAACTCTCCAGCCATCGATGTCGACTACCGCCTCGAAAAAACGCCTGAAGGCTGGCAAATCTACGATCTCAACGTAGAAGGCATTTGGCTAATTCAAAACTACCGTAACCAATTTACGCAACAAATCAATCAAAACGGCATCGACGGCCTTATAAACGCGCTTAACCAGAAAAACCAGTAAAGCGCCACTTGGGTTTACCCTAGTCTTTTTCCTATCGCCCGTATAATAGAAGGTCTGGCCCAATCCCGGGCCAGGCTTTTCTACGCGTTATGTCTGCACTTACTTTATCCAACGTTTCAAAAATTTATCCTCCCGAGCGACCAGGCCTGATACAGCGCCTTCGTGGCGCACGCACCAAGCAACAAGGCTTTCAAGCGCTTGACAATGTGTCGTTAACTGTCGAACATGGCGAGTTTTTTGGTTTACTAGGCCCTAATGGCGCCGGCAAAACCACGATGATTTCCATTCTTGCCGGTTTAAGTTATGCCAGCTCTGGTCAAGCCAGTGTCTGTGGCTACGATGTTGTTAACGACTTCAAACGTGCCCGACAAGCCTTGGGGGTTGTTCCGCAAGAGCTCGTTTACGACCCCTTCTTTACGGTGCGAGAAACCCTGCGTTTGCAATCAGGTTATTTTGGCTTGCGTAACAATGACGACTGGATTGACGAAATACTCGCCAATTTAGGGTTGTCCGACAAAGCCGAAACCAATATGCGCGCTTTATCAGGCGGTATGAAACGCCGTGTGCTTGTTGCACAGGCACTAGTTCATCGGCCACCTGTCATTATTCTTGACGAGCCCACTGCCGGCGTCGATGTCGACTTACGACGCACCCTTTGGGAATTTATCTCTAGCCTCAATAAAAAAGGCCACACCATTTTGTTAACCACCCACTATCTCGAAGAGGCAGAAGCCCTATGTGGCCGAATTGCCATGCTTAAAAGTGGGCAAGTCGTGGCACTCGATACCACCGAAGCCTTAATGGCACGTATTGGTGGTGCCGATCTAGAAGAGGTTTTTGTACGCATTATGCACGGTGAAAAAGCAAAAGAGGTCGTCGCTTGAAAAATTCTGCATTAACGATTCGATCGGGTCTTGGATCAGGCTTTCCAACCCTTTTGCGCAAAGAAATCATGCGCTTCTGGAAGGTTGGTTTTCAAACCATTGCCGCCCCCATCGTAACGTCATTACTGTATTTATTAGTATTCGCCCATGTGCTAGAAGACCGCATACAGGTTTATGGCACCATTCCGTACACGGCGTTCTTGATACCCGGCTTAATGATGATGAGTATGTTGCAAAATTCGTTTGCCAACCCGTCATCTTCGCTTATCCAAAGTCGCATTACAGGTAATTTAGTTTTTATTTTATTACCGCCCTTTTCACACCGCGAAATTTTCTTTGCTTATATTATTTCTGCCGTTATTCGGGGTTTAGCCGTAGGTTTAGGCATCTGGATAGTCGCCCTGTTTTTTGTATCGTTGGCGCCAAGCAACCTTATTTGGGTGCTTGCCTTTGCTGTACTGTCTTGTAGCATTATGGCTACCCTCGGTATTATCGCGGGCTTATGGGCCGAAAAGTTCGACCAAATGGCCGCCTTTCAAAACTTTTTAATCATGCCGGCCACCTTTTTATCTGGCGTGTTTTACTCTATACACAGCTTGCCGCCATTTTGGCAAGGGGTGTCGCGCTGGAACCCAATTTTCTACACCATCGACGGCTTTCGTTATGGCTTTTTCTCGGTCTCTGACGTCAGCCCGTGGCATAGCCTTGCAGTCGTTGCCGGTGTCTTTATTGTTTTATGTTTGTTTACGCTCCGCTTATTAGCCTCGGGCTATAAATTGCGCAGCTAACTCCGGAGTCTTTATTATGTTGCCAACACCCGAACAAGTACGTAAATACATTACTGATAATCTCGAATGCGAGCACATAGAAGTCGAGGGTGACGGGTCTCATTTTCAGGCTTTAATTGTTAGTAGCGCCTTCGAAGGTAAGCGCTCAATTGCCCGCCATCAATTAGTTTACAAGGCGATGGGTGATCGCATGAAAAGCGAAGTGCATGCATTATCGATGCGCACACTAACCCCCGACGAATACAAAGCCAACCCGAATGGATAAGCTCAGCATTAAGGGCGGACGCCCTCTACACGGCGAAGTCACTATTTCGGGGGCAAAAAATGCGGCTCTCCCCATTTTGTGTGCCAGCTTGCTTAGCAGCGACAGCATCTCGCTAGGCAATGTACCCGCCCTTAACGATATCGAAACCACCCTGGCATTGCTTAAGCAACTTGGGGTGCAATCGCACCGGCCCTCAAACGGAATCGTCGAGCTTAATGCCGCTGGCGTTAATCACTTCGAAGCCCCCTACGAACTTGTTAAAACCATGAGGGCTTCTATTTTGGTGTTAGGGCCATTGTTGGCGCGCTTTGGTGAAGCGCGGGTTAGCCTACCAGGTGGCTGCGCCATTGGTCAGCGCCCTGTCGACCAGCATATAAAAGGCCTACAGGCCCTAGGCGCAGAAATCGACATCGAACATGGCTATGTTGTGGCGCGTGCGAAACGCTTAAAAGGTGCCCATATTCGTACCGACATGGTTACGGTTACAGGTACCGAAAACCTAATGATGGCGGCCACACTCGCAGAAGGGCAAACCATCCTCGAAAATGCCGCTCGCGAGCCCGAAATTACCGATCTAGCCGAAATGCTCATCAAAATGGGGGCGCGCATTAAGGGGCACGGCACAGGTCGCATTATTATCGACGGGGTCAAGCGTTTGCATGGGGCTCACCATAACGTCATTCCTGATCGCATCGAAGCCGGCACCTTTTTAGCGGCAGTTGGCGCCACAGGTGGCGAAATCCACCTCCGTAATGCAGCCCCTAAAACCATGGGCGCGATAATCGGCAAGCTCGAAGAAGCCGGCGTTACTATCAAACAGGGGCCCGATTGGATCCACGCCCAAATGACGCAGCGGCCCACAGCGGTTGGCTTTCGTACCTACGAATACCCGGCCTTCCCAACCGATATGCAAGCCCAGCTAATGGCGCTTAACACCATTGCCGACGGCACCGCAGTGATTGTCGAAAATATTTTCGAAAACCGATTTATGCACGTGCAAGAACTGCGCCGCATGGGGGCCGACATCGACATCGATAGTCATACCGCAGTTGTTACTGGTGTCGATCGACTCTCGGGCACAACCGTAATGGCAACCGACCTGCGCGCCTCGGCTAGCCTAGTAATCGCTGGCTTAGTTGCCGAAGGCACCACCACCGTCGAACGTATTTACCACCTCGATCGGGGCTACGAGTGCATGGAAAACAAGCTTCAAGCCCTCGGAGCCGACATCGAGCGCATCAGAGATCGCCCATGAGCCCAGCCAGCCTAAACAAGCCCCTTACCCTCGCTTTATCGAAAGGCCGAATTTTCGATGAAACCCTGCCCCTGCTTACCGCTGCGGGCATCGATGTTCATGAAAACCCCGAAGCCTCGCGCAAACTTATACTGCCAACAAGCAACCCACAACTACAGTTAATTATCGTGCGTGCCTCCGATGTACCGACCTATGTACAGTACGGAGCAGCCGATTTCGGCATTGCGGGGCGCGATGTTTTATACGAACATGCCGCCGATAACAACCTCGGGCTCTATCAACCTATCGACCTCGACATTGCAAAATGTCGCATGTGCGTTGCCGTCCAAGAAGGTTTCGACTACCAAGCCGCCGTGCAACAAGGCTCGAGGTTACGCGTAGCTACTAAATATGTGCGCGCTGCCCGCGAACATTTTGCCCGTAAAGGGGTCTATATCGACTTAATCAAATTGTACGGTTCAATGGAATTGGCACCGCTTGTTGGGCTGGCCGATGCCATTGTCGACTTGGTCTCAACGGGTAATACCTTAAAAGCCAATAAGTTGGTGGCCGTCGAAGATATCGGCCCAATTTCTTCGCGCTTAATTGTTAACCAGGCCGCCTTAAAAACCCGTGCAAGCGCATTACAACCTTTTATCGATGCGTTTGCACGCGCTACCGCGCCAAACGGTTAAACTAATAAGGGCGTAAGCATCTATTTAACTACCAGCCCAGCCTTGCCCTATGTCTATTATCAACCGCCTTAACAGCCAAGACCCAAGCTTTTCTAAGCAGCTCGATACCTTGTTGGCCTACGATGCCTCCGACGATGCTGCTATCGAAGCCGCAACCTCCGATATTTTGCAAACGGTCAAAAAGCATGGCGACGCTGCCGTTCTCAACTACACCCAGCAATTCGATCACGTTGCTGCCCAATCGCTGGCCGAGCTCGAAATTCCCTTGTCACAGTGCCAAGAAGCGCTCGATAATCTGCCCAAAAACCAACGCGACGCCCTGCAATTTGCGGCGCAGCGTATCCGGCAATACCACGAACGGCAAAAAGGCTCCGACTGGTCTTACACCGAAGACGACGGCACCGTATTAGGTCAAAAAGTTACGCCCCTCGATCGCGTAGGCATTTATGTACCAGGTGGTAAAGCCGCCTACCCGTCGTCAGTTCTCATGAACGCCATTCCGGCCCAAGTCGCTGGCGTGTCCGAAATAATCATGGTTACGCCTACGCCCAATGGCGAGCACAACTCATTAGTTCTGGCAGCCGCCGCCGTCGCTGGTGTCGATAAGGTATGGGCAATCGGTGGTGCACAAGCAGTGGCCGCCCTTGCTTATGGCACCGAGACCGTGCAGCCTGTCGATAAAATCGTTGGCCCCGGAAATGCCTACGTCGCTAGCGCGAAGCGCCGGGTATTCGGTACGGTTGGTATCGATATGGTGGCTGGCCCTAGCGAAATCCTTGTTATTACCGATGGTGCCATCCCGGCCGAATGGGCAGCCATGGATCTTTTCTCGCAAGCCGAACACGACGAACTTGCACAAGCTATTTTAATTAGTGCCGATGCCAATTACTTAAACGAGGTCGAGGCGGCTATCAAAAAGCTTTTACCCACGTTATCGCGCCAAAATATTGTGCAACAAAGCCTCAGCAACCGTGGCGCCCTTATTCAGGTAAAAAATCTCGACGAAGCCTGCGAAATTGCCAACCATATCGCCCCCGAGCACCTCGAAATCGCCACCGAAAACCCCGAACAATGGCTAGATAAAATCCGCCATGCCGGAGCCATTTTCTTGGGCCGATACAGCTCTGAAGCGCTAGGCGATTATTGTGCCGGGCCTAATCACGTCTTGCCAACAGCGCGTACAGCGCGATTCTCGTCCCCCCTAGGGGTTTACGATTTCCAAAAACGCAGCAGCCTGATCAAAGTATCGCAGGCCGGTGCACAAACCTTGGGGCCGGTGGCCGCAACACTTGCACAAGGCGAAGGCCTTGACGCACACGCCGCTAGCGCCAACTACCGACTTACCACGTAAAAAACACTATGCGTACAGCCGATATTACTCGTAACACCAACGAAACTCGTATCCGAGTCAGCATCAACATCGACGGCACTGGCCGCCAAAGCATTAACACGGGCGTACCTTTTCTCGACCATATGCTCGATCAAATCGCTCGTCACGGGCTTATCGACCTCGACATCCACTGCGATGGCGACACTCACATCGACGATCATCACTCGGTAGAAGACGTGGGTATTGCCCTTGGCCAAGCCTTTGCCGCAGCCATTGGCGACAAAGCAGGTTTACGCCGCTACGGCCATTCTTATGTGCCACTCGACGAATCATTAACACGCGTGGTTATCGATTTTTCGGGTCGCCCAGGCTTGTTCTACGATGTGCCCTTTAAACGTGCCTTAATTGGCCGCTTCGATGTCGACTTAGCACGCGAGTTTTTTCAGGGCTTTGTTAACCACGCGCAAGCAACCCTACATATCGACAACTTAAAAGGCGAAAACGCCCACCACCAGTGCGAAACCGTTTTTAAAGCCTTTGGCCGCGCTGTGCGCATGGCACTCGAATTCGACCCTCGTAACGAAGGCGTTATCCCGTCAACAAAAGGCGTGTTGTAACCCTTTACTATCACGGTTTGGCTACCCACCTGCTTAACACGTATTTATCATGCTACTCATTCCTGCTATCGACCTCAAAGATGGGCACTGCGTCCGCTTACGCCAAGGCGATCTCGACGAGGTTACCGTTTTTTCCGAAGATCCTGCCGCTATGGCCGCACAATGGCTCGACCAGGGGGCTCAGCGCCTACATTTAGTCGACCTTAATGGCGCCTTTGCAGGCAAGCCTAAAAACCTGGCAGCAATTCGTGCCATTTTGGCCGAGGTAGACGACAACGCGCCCGTTCAAATTGGTGGTGGCATTCGCGACCTCGACACTATCGAGTTCTACCTCGACCTCGGTATTTCTTATGCCATTATTGGCACAGCCGCCATCCGCGACCCAGGTTTTTTACAAAACGCTTGCAACGCCTTTCCCGGACAAATTATCGTGGGGCTCGACGCCCGCGATGGCAAAGTTGCCACCGATGGCTGGAGCAAACTAACGCGCCACGATGTGTTCGACCTTGCCCGCAAATACGAAGACTACGGTTGCGAAGCCATTATCTACACCGACATTGGCCGCGACGGCATGCTAAGCGGGGTTAACCTCGAATCTACCGTCAAACTTGCTCAACACGTCGACATCCCGGTAATTGCTTCGGGTGGGGTTAGCAACCTCGACGATATTCGTGCCTTATGCGCCGTTCAAGACGAAGGTATTGCCGGCGTTATCTTGGGCCGTAGTATTTACGAAGGCACGCTTAATTTCGCTGAAGCGCAACAATTGGTCAACAGCACTGCATCATGAATCAAACCGCCAAGCGCCCTCCCCAACAAGCTGTAAAAATTATTCCTTGCCTCGATGTAGCCGCTGGTCGCGTTGTCAAAGGGGTAAATTTTGTTAACCTCACCGATGCGGGCGACCCAGTCGAAATTGCAAAACGCTACAGCGAAGCCGGTGCCGACGAACTTACCCTGCTCGACATCACCGCCACTGCCGACGAGCGCGACCTTATTTTACCGGTCATCGAAAAGGTCGCTCAGGCCATAACCATCCCCTTAATTGTGGGTGGGGGTGTACGCCAATTAAGCGATATCCAACGCTTCTTAAATGCCGGAGCGAACAAGGTTTCGATTAATAGCGCCGCAGTTAATAACCCTGGGCTTATTCAAGAAGCCGCCCATCAGTTTGGGTCTGAACACCTTATAGTGGCAATCGACGCCAAGCGTGTTTCCGCCCTCGACGAAGCTCCACGTTGGCAGGTATTTACCCGCGGCGGTAAACATAACACTGGCTTAGACGCCGTCGACTGGGCCAAAAAAATGGCCGACTTTAATGCTGGCGAAATTCTACTAACCAGCATGGATAGAGACGGCACCAAACTTGGTTTCGACCTTGCACTTACCCGCGCAGTTGCCGATACTATCCCTATACCTGTCATCGCCTCTGGCGGCGTGGGGTCATTACAGCACCTCGCTGACGGGGTCTTGCAAGGCCATGCTTCTGCTGTCTTGGCTGCTAGTATTTTCCATTTTGGGCAACATACAATTGCCGAAGCCAAGCAATTTTTAGCGCAGCAAGGCATCCCCGTACAAACACCATGAAAGCGCAAACCCCCAACTGGCTTAATGCCGTTAAATTTAACCAAGATGGCCTAGTACCTGCCATTGCTCAAGACCACAAAACGGCTAAGGTTTTAATGGTTGCCTGGATGAATAGCCAGGCACTATTACTAACAGCCGAACGTAAACAAGCTGTTTACTGGTCACGTAGCCGCCAAGCTCTGTGGCATAAGGGCGAACAATCGGGGCATTATCAAAAGGTGCACGAAATTCGTCTCGATTGCGACGGCGACGTAATCTTGCTGCAAGTCGAGCAAAAAGGCGATATAGCCTGCCATACGGGGCGCAATCGCTGCTTTTATCGTCGTCTTAGCGACGGCCCCAACGCCACTTGGGAAGTCACCGACCCAGTACTTAAAAACCCACAAGATATTTATCAATGACGCCGCCAAACAACCGCAACCAAAACTTGCTTAGCCAATTGGCTGACATGCTCGAATCTCGGCTTCCTAAACACGGTGGCAACCCCGATACCTCGTACGCAGCACGGCTATTTAGCAAAGGCCCCGACGCTATCTTAAAAAAAATTGGCGAAGAGTCGGCCGAGCTTATTATGGCTGCCAAAGACAACAAGCCCGAGCAATTGGTATACGAAACCGCCGATTTATGGTTTCATTGTTTATTAGTACTTGCCTATTACAATTTACGACCCGAAGATGTGCTACAAGAACTTGCTCGGCGCCAAGGCACATCGGGTCTTGCTGAAAAAGCCAGTCGCTCCTCAACCTCTTAACTATTACTGATAACCGATGTCTGACAACTGCTTATTTTGCAAAATTGTCAAAAACGAAATCCCTTCTGAAAAGGTTTTCGAAAACGACGAATTCCTCGTTTTTCACGATATTAACCCGGCCGCCCCCGTGCACTTATTGCTTATTCCTAAACACCATGTAAGCTCAATGGCCGATATCACCGCCGACGACGCCCCATGGCTAGGGCGCATGATGGCGCTTATCCCGCAACTAGCTTTCGAAAACGGTTGCAACCCTACCCCTGCAGGTGGTTTCCGAGTGGTTGCTAACACCGGAGACGAAGGTGGGCAAGAAATCGATCACCTACATTTTCATATAATCGGGGGCGCCCGCCCTTGGGACAAACGCGCGGCGCCTGCCGCCTAACGGAGACGACTATGGGTAGTTTTAGTGTTTGGCATTGGCTAATTGTTTTAGTCATTGTCGCCTTAGTTTTTGGTACAAAAAAGCTTCGCAACATCGGTGAAGATCTTGGCGGAGCGGTTAAAGGCTTTAAAAAAGGCATGGCCGAAGCTAACGACGACAGCCCCGAAGCCATTAGCAAATCTGACGACGATACTATCGACGTAGAAGCCACCGAAAAATCGTCCAACCAAAAATCACACTAAGTTTTTCTGGCATCTAAGCAAGGTCGCTCATGTTCGACGTTAGTTTTAGCGAACTACTCCTTATCGGCGTAGTTGCACTCATCGTAATTGGCCCTGAACGCCTGCCGCGCGTTGCACGAACGGCTGGTCATTTACTGGGTCGTGCGCAGCGCTATGTCTCAGATATTAAATCCGACATCCAACGCGAAATCGAAGCCAGCGAAATCAGCGATCTTAAAGACGATCTCGAGTCGGCAAGCTCGGCCTTAAAAAGCTCATTCGAAGAAACCGAAAAGTCGTTGCAGCAATCTGCACACGACATCGAAAAGTCGTTTCAGCACCCGCTCGACGAAGCGACAAGCCAAATTACGGCTCCACAAACTTCTAAAACAACGCCTAGCAATGCAACACCTAACAAAAACGGCAATCAAAGCAAGCTAAGTGCTACCGACGACGATGGCCCAA
>DATGSD010000333.1:0-2164 GCA_035302965.1 Burkholderiaceae bacterium
GCCGTGCCCCCAAATAGTGCCATTATTCATCAGGCCATATTTAAGGAAAACACTTTGCCCAGCACCTACATCGGCTTTTGTGAATAAGGGTGTGCCGTCGGCAGCAACTACCTGCTCGGGGATAGGCGGTGCCTTTTGGTACCCTTGCCAAGTGATGTAAAGCAGCACGGCAAAGCCGACAACTAAAACAATCACGATCCAACGTATCCACCAAGGTGAAAGATCACCATCGTGCTCATCGGGAACAATATGGCCATCGACTATTGCGCTCATGATGCTTCTCCGTTAATTAGCTGTCATTTTTGATTAAGTGCTTAGAAGACCCTCTTCGTAGGCAACTATTAGGAACAACTAGTTTTGTATCGGGCAAGTTAGGGCTAGCCTGAGCAGCTTAATTGCTTAATACGAAGCTCATCATAAGCGTTTATTTGAAATTTGGGTAAAAATACCCCCACAACGCGCCCGCAATATAGCAAGCACACCCAAGGTAATTGATTAATTTGCCAAAGAGACGAAGCAAGAAACAAATTGGCGCCTAAACTACTAAGCGCCGTGCAGATCTAGTACTTCACACTTAAGCTATAAAGCACGATACGGTGTGGGTTTGCAAGCCAAACCGCACATCGCTTGATGCCGGTAAGCATTCACAACTAATTAGTTAAAACACCATCACGGTAATCGCGTAACGCTTGCTCAAGTTCTTCTTGGGTATTCATGACAAATGGCCCATATTGCGCAATGGGCTCGTTTAAGGGCTTGCCCGCTAAGAGTAATAAGCGTAGCGCACCATTTTCGGACTGACCCCGTTGAGCTGGTTTTAACGACACATAATCGCCATGATTATCGAACCATACACTATTACCTGCCGGTGCTACGGCGTCTCCGGTTTCTAAGGCGCCCTCGAAAACATAAAGCATCAGTTGATGGCTGGCCGGAATCGGCACATCGAGCTGCTGCCCTACCCCAATGCGGATATCGGCCACAAGAGGTTGGGTTTTTGGATTGCCTTTTTTAGGCGCCTGTAATACACGGCCACCGACATCGAGCGAGCCGGCTATTAACTTAACAAAACCATCGCCAGGTAAATTCGCTACCGGTAAATCGTGGGCAGGAATGTCTTGGTAACTCGCTGCTTGCATTTTGTCGGCAGCTGGCAAATTTAGCCAAATTTGAAAACCCCGTAGCAAGCCATCTTCTTGTTGGGGCATTTCTTCGTGGATAATACCCCGTCCCGCTGTCATCCACTGAACGCCGCCGGCTTTAAGATCGCCCTCGTTGCCGAGGTGATCGCGATGCAGCATATGGCCGTCGACGATATACGTGATGGTTTCGAAGCCGCGGTGTGGATGGGGTGGAAAGCCGGCAATGTAATCGTCGGGGTTGTCAGATGAAAAAGCATCTAGCATAAGGAAAGGGTCGAGGCGGTCGCCCTGCCGGAACCCCATGGCTCTTAATAACTTCACCCCAGCGCCATCTTGAGTCGCTTGAGCGGGAACTACCCGCTTAACCTCGCGTGCAGACATGACAAACCCCAAAAGTTAGCTGACAATAGATCTATTATCCCATTAAGTAGGTATTATCCGTACACTTAATGGGGTGCACTGCAAAAACATCTAAAAATGTTGGCAAGCCTATGAACAAAAACAATCGGCCACTTACAAGCCGAAGCGGCCTTTAGGGCTACGTAGTAGGCTTGTTTTGTAGGCAAAAACACTCTTAATTAATTGCACAGGAGACATATTATGGCCTTCCAATTTCCCGATAGCGACGGTCTCAGAAAGGTTGGCGACCACTTAGGTATCGAGCTTTCCCAAGAAGAAGCTAATAGCTATCATGAATTTCTTAGCGTCATCACACCGGCCATCCGCATGATCGAACGCTTACCCGAATTACCCCCACAGGTTAAGTATCCACGCAAACCCGGTTACCAGCCCGATCCCGAAGACAACCCCTACAACGCTTGGTACTGGAAAACCAGTATTAAAGGAGCCGACAGTGGCAAATTAGCCGGTAAGCGCATTGCGGTTAAAGACAACGTTTTTGTTGCGGGGGTGCCGTTGAATAACGGAGCGTCCATACTGGATGGCTTTGTTCCCGAAACCGACGCCACGATTGTTACACGCATGCTCGATGCCGGTGCCGAAATTGCCGGCAAATCGGTTTG
>DATGSD010000334.1:0-2801 GCA_035302965.1 Burkholderiaceae bacterium
AAAACTACCCCGATACCTACTTAGCCGACCGGCTTAAAGCCGATTGGATTACAGGTGCGGCCCGTGCTGCCGACTACAAAACCGTGTTAGCTATTGGCGCGGTTAATAACAACAACCCCAACGTACCGTGCGCCCGTATGCTGGCTATGCAGCAACTCGAGGGTCGCTCGTTTACTTCCGAAGAAATCCTTAGTACCTTCCAGCCCGCTACAGTTTGCTGGACCATGCTCGAAAATTTCTATTCCAAAGGTCTGGTCAATCGCGACCAGTTGGCTAATAAATTACGCGCCACCCTCGAAACCACCAACCGTGCCCAAGCTAGGCGTTTGGCTGGCATTCTTTTTCCAGGCTCGCTTAATGTCTACGACACCTTAATTAAAAATCCGCGTACATGGTTAAACAAACAAGGCAAGCCTCAAAACTGGCGCGATACGCAATTAATTACGATCGCCCTATCGCGCTTGGCGCGTGGCGATAATCGCGATGCCGCTGCGTCTTATGTCGAAAAAAACTGGGCTCAAGCTATTCCTAAACAAGAGCTCGAATGGGTGTGGGGTCAATTTGGTTTAGTGTCGGCGCTCAATACCGAACCCGAAGCTGCACGCTGGTATCGTCAATCGGGGTCGCAAGCCAAAACCGATTACAACCACGCTTGGGAGGTGCGGTCCGAGCTTTTACAACTGCCAATTAATTGGGCGCTTGTCGAAGCGGCTATTAATAAAATGTCGCCGGCGCAGCAGGCC
This sequence comes from Burkholderiaceae bacterium, assembly GCA_035302965.1. GTDB lineage: Bacteria > Pseudomonadota > Gammaproteobacteria > Burkholderiales > Burkholderiaceae_B > DATGSD01. The sequence continues at coordinate 744 of DATGSD010000334.1, forward strand.
GAACCGGTTTGGGTTTACTGGAAGGCACGCGCCTTGGCAGCCCAAAACAACCCCGATGCGGCTACGGCACTTTACCAATCCATTCAAAACGAGCACAATTTTTACGGCCAATTGGCTAACGACGAACTCGGCCAAACCCTTAAGCTGCCACCCGTGCCTGCCGCAGCTAGCGCCACCGAGCTTGCCGAGGTGCGCAGCCACCCTGGCTTGCAACGAGCCATTCGCTTGTTCGATTTAGGCTGGCGCCCCGAAGCAGTAGCCGAGTGGAATTACGCCCTACGCGGCATGAACGATCGGCAATTACTGGCCACCGCCGAATTGGCGCATCAAGAAGCCATTTACGACCGAGTCATTAATACTTCGTTGCTAACCAACGATGAAATCCACTTCGGCCAGCGTTTTATAGCGCCATTCGAAGGGCGTGTTAGCGAAAAAGCTCGCGAAATTGCCCTCGACCCAGCATGGGTCTATGGCTTAATTCGTCAAGAATCTCGCTTTATTACCGATGCACGCTCGCGGGTGGGTGCCTCGGGCTTAATGCAATTAATGCCAGCAACAGCAAAGTGGGTGGCACAAAAAATTGGCCTGAAAAACTTTAACCTGGCCTCGGTTAACGACTTTGATACCAACACCTTGTTAGGCACGCGTTATTTAGGCATGGTGCTCGATCAATTAAATGGCTCTGAGGTTTTAGCAACTGCAGGTTATAACGCTGGGCCTGGGCGCCCGGCAAAATGGCGCAAGCGCTTAAAGGGGCCGGTTGAGGGGGCTATTTTTGCTGAAACCATCCCGTTTACCGAAACACGCTTATACGTTAAACACGTGCTTTCTAATGCGGTGTATTACTCAATGCTTTTCAATGGCCAGCCGCAATCGCTAAAAGAACGTTTGGGCTGGGTAGCACCCGATGCGGCCACCCAAGTCGCCTTACCGTAACCAACACGTGTCTGTTTCACCGCGTCTACAAACTGTTCAAGCCGAGGCCTTGCGCCGCTTAGTTAAGCCACTGCAAACCGACAAGTTATTAAATGGTCTTACGGTTTATGTCGTCGGTGGGGCGGTACGCGACTGCTTGCGTGGCGCCCCTACCCACGATCGCGACTGGGTCGTTGTAGGGGCAACGCCCGAACAAATGATCCAACGGGGTTTTACAGCAGTTGGTGCCGATTTTCCGGTTTTTCTGCACCCTAAAACACACGAAGAGTTCGCCCTTGCTCGCACCGAACGTAAATCGGGCCGTGGTTACCGTGGCTTTACGTTTTACACCGGCACCGATGTCACCATCGAACAAGACCTAGGCCGACGCGACCTTACTATTAACGCCATGGCTTGCGACCGACAAGGGCGTTTAATTGATCCTTTAGGCGCTTTTGCCGATTTAAGCAATAAAGTTTTACGCCATGTCGGCCAAGCCTTTTCTGAAGACCCGGTTCGCTTGTTACGCCTAGCCCGCTTTGCGGCGCGCTTTGCCGATTTTTCTATCGACCCCCAAACTCTGTCACTAGCCAAGCAATTGGTGCGTGATGGCGAAGTTGATGAATTGGTTGCCGAACGCGTCTGGGCCGAATTGTCTAAGGGCCTAATGACCCCAGCCCCAAACCGAATGCTAGCGGTTTTACAAGAAACCGCCGCCCTTGAACGGATTGCTCCTGGCCTTATTGTTAACGACCTTGTTACACAAAGCCTTAACTGCGCAGTTAGCGAAGCCCTCGACTTAGCCCAGCGCTTTGCTTTGCTTTGTCAGGCCTCGCCCCAAGCTCAAAAAATTAGCCAACAGTTACGAGCCTCCAGCGAATGCGCCGACTTTGCCCGCTTATTGCCAATTGCTATCCAGTATTTTTCAAATACTGTGGCCAACCAAGCAACTCGTGCTGAGCCACTAAACCACGAGCAAACAAGTGGTACAAAAACAGATGCAAAACAAGCCAAGGCTGACGCACAGCTTGGTTTAATTGAGCGCTTAGATGGCTTGCGCCGCCCCGAGCGTTTTAGTCGTTTATTGCAAGCGGCTTCTTGCGTAATACCCGTTGACCAAGTCGTTTGGCAAAAACGCTTAAG
>DATGSD010000335.1:0-6356 GCA_035302965.1 Burkholderiaceae bacterium
TCAAACTTTTTATTAATCGGCAGTAAGCGCCTTGGTATTTATAACGCAGTCGAAAATATTGTTGCTACACCCAAATGCTTAAGCTACGTATGCAGCAAGTCAAACTTTTCTGGGTGTGCTGGCCAAAAAGGGCCGAATCGCCTAGCGCTAGGCAAGCATCGGCCAACACACAGCCAGCTAGATTAGTCAGCATTGAGTTCGGCCAACATTTCGGCCACTTCCTGTAATTTTTCGATAAAAAGCTGACGACCTTTATGCACACGTTCGAGCCAATCGTCGCCGGCATCGCCATCGGCATCGTCGGTAACGTATTTAAAAGAGCGCCAGGGTAAATCGTGACGGTGGCACACCATGGCCAGCGCGAAAAGCTCCATATCGACAACATCAACGTTTTGTTCGATTAGCCAAGGGTCGACTTCGTTGACGAAACTATCGCCTGTGCCACAGCGAGCGCCCGGAAAACCCGACTGAAACCTGACTGGGCCGTCGTCGAAAGGCGTGATACCACGCTCGACCAGGGGTACGGCATCCATGTCGCGCTGCACAACCTCGGCAATTTCAACCAAGCCTGACGCTCGGTTAGCAATCGAGCCAACCGTGCCAAAATTAATGACTAGGCTTGGCTGGTGTTGCCCAATGGCGTCGTTTAAGGCCAAGGCCGCATTTAACTTACCAACGCCGGTAAATACAATCGGAAAATCGAAGGGCAAAGGCTCATGATTAAGCTCTTGTGGCAAGGCCACGGCAATTAATGGTGTAGACATGATCGGATAAACAAGTAAAAACTTGAAAAGCTAGGGATAACCCTTATATTAAAGATAGATAAGCGCAAGCCTTGCTTGCCAAATTGCGCAGTGCAACGCAACTCTTGCCCCAATGGTAAAATATGCGCCAAGATTACTTAGCAGGACACACTATGCTCGAAATTACCTTGCCAGATGGCTCTGTACGCCAATTTGACAAGCCCGTTACCGTAGGCGAAGTTGCCTACTCTATCGGCGACGGCTTGGGTCGGGCTGCCTTGGGCGGCCGAGTTGCCTTTGATAACGAAACCGACACTTTAGTCGATACCCAGTATTTAATCACTAAAAATGCGCAACTCGCCATTGTTACCGATAAAGATCCAGACGGTCTCGAGCTTATCCGGCATTCTACGGCGCACTTATTAGCCTATGCGGTTAAAGAGCTTTTCCCAGAAGCGCAAGTCACTATTGGCCCTGTTATCGACAACGGCTTTTATTACGATTTTTCGTACGAGCGCCCATTCACGCCCGAAGATCTCGAAGCTATCGAGAAAAAAATGGCCGAGCTAGCCAAAAAAGATGAGCCCATTATCCGCGAAGTCTGGGATCGCGACGAAGCCATCCAGTTCTTCAACGACATGGGCGAGCATTACAAAGCCGAAATCATCGAGTCGATTCCTGCTGGCGAAGAAATCACGCTTTATCGCGAAGGCGATTTTATTGACCTTTGTCGTGGCCCCCATGTACCGTCTACTGGCCGCTTAAAAGTATTCAAGCTCACTAAAGTTGCTGGTGCTTACTGGCGCGGCGACAAAGACAACGAAATGCTGCAACGCATTTACGGCACGGCGTGGGCATCCAAAAAGCAACAAACCGATTACCTCCATATGCTCGAAGAGGCCGAGCGCCGCGACCATCGCAAACTCGGGCGCGAGCTCAACCTTTTTCACTTCGAAGAAGAAGCGCCGGGTTTGGCCTATTGGCATCCCAAAGGTTGGGCACTTTGGCAGCAAATCGAGCAATACATGCGCAAAATCTATCAAGATTACGGCTACCAAGAGGTTAAAGGCCCGCAAATTCTCGATTTGTCGCTCTGGAAAAAAACCGGACACTGGGAAAACTACCAAGAAAATATGTTTACCACCGAGTCCGAAAACCGCGTTTATGGCTTAAAGCCCATGAACTGCCCTGGGCATGTGCAAATTTTTAAATCGGGTTTGCACTCATATCGCGAACTACCCATACGCTATGGCGAGTTTGGCCAATGCCATCGCAACGAACCGTCGGGTGCTTTGCACGGTTTAATGCGTGTGCGTGGTTTTACCCAAGACGATGGGCATATTTTTTGCACCGAAGACCAGCTACAAGACGAATGCGCCGCGTTTACCCGTTTGCTGCAAAAAGTTTATGCCGACTTCGGTTTTACCGAAATCGTTTACAAAATGGCGACGCGCCCTGAAATGCGTATTGGTTCTGACGAAGTTTGGGACAGAGCCGAGCAAGCGCTTATTCAAAGCCTCGAACGCACGGGCTGCGACTTCGAAATTACGCCAGGCGAGGGTGCTTTTTACGGCCCTAAAATCGAATACACGCTTAAAGATGCCATTGGGCGCCACTGGCAGTGTGGCACCATCCAGGTCGATTTTTCGATGCCGGGCCGCTTAGGTGCCGAATACGTCGACGCCAACGACCAACGTCAAACCCCGGTTTTGTTACACCGAGCTATTTTGGGTTCGTTCGAGCGTTTTATCGGTATTCTTATCGAACACCACGCCGGCAGTTTGCCAACTTGGCTATCGCCACAACAGGCCGTAGTGTGTTGCATCTCTGAGCAATACGCCGATTACGCCCAAAAAGTGACAGAAACCCTACGTGCCAAGGGCTTTCGGGTTAAAGCCGATTTGCGCGGCGAAAAAATCAACCGTAAAATCAGAGAACACAGTTTACAAAAAATACCGTATATACTGGTAGTCGGAGCAAAAGAGCGCGATGCTGGTAGCGTAGCTGTACGCATACGCGGCGGCAAAGATCTTGGCAGCATGCCAATCGATCAATTCATCAGCCGGCTTAAGCACGACATCCAGTCTCGCGGTAACGATAATCAATCACAGGAGTCCTAGATATCGCAACCGATAAGCATCATCGTATCAACGGTGAAATCCGCGCCCCAGAAGTTCGTCTTATAGATGTCGATGGCAATCAAGTAGGTATTGTAAAAATCGCCGAAGCCTTACGGCTTTCCGAAGAAAACGAAATCGACCTCGTCGAAATCGCACCCAATGCCGAACCGCCCGTTTGCCGTCTCATGGATTACGGTAAATTCCGCTACCAAGAACAAAAACGCCAGGCCGAGGCGCGGGCTCGACAACGTACTATTCAAGTAAAAGAAGTTAAATTTCGCCCAGGCACCGACGAAGGCGATTACAAAGTTAAGCTACGTAATTTACGCCGCTTTATCGAAGAAGGCGACAAAGCAAAAGTTACTTTGCGTTTCCGTGGCCGCGAAATGGCTCACCAAGACCTTGGTATGCGTGTGCTCGAACGCGTACGCGACGATCTCAAAGAGCTCGCCCAGGTCGAGTCTATGCCCAAACTAGAAGGGCGCCAAATGGTAATGGTGCTCGCACCACGCAAAAAACCCCTTAACGAAAAAGACGACGCTTCATAACCGCTATCTTTTGCGCGGCCGCACGTTTGGGCGGCCGTTTTTACTACTGCCTTTGCCATGCACGTACTATTTATCATCGACCCTCTGCCGTCGCTTGCCGCTTACAAAGACACCTCAGTATCTATGATGCGTGCCATGCAAAGCAGGGGATATACGCTTAGCACAACCTTACAAAGCGACCTTTATATCGAAAACGGCCAGGTAATGTGCCGTTCGCAACGCACAAAAGTTATCGAAGGTGCCGACTTACACCAAGCTAATTGGTGGCAAACCGACGAGGCTAGCGAACAAGCCCTAAACAGTTTTGACGCCGTTGTAATGCGTAAAGATCCGCCGTTCGATATGGAGTATTTATACGCAACGCATTTGCTCGAGCTTGCCGAAAGCCAAGGGGCTAGGGTGTTTAATACGGGTGCGGCCATTCGTAACCACCCCGAAAAACTGGCCATTACCGAATTCCCACAATTCACAACACCCACACTAGTTACTAGCAGCATCGAGCGCATTCGGGCTTTTCATAAACAGCATGGCGATGTTGTTGTTAAGCCGCTTGATGGCATGGGGGGTAGTGGGGTGTTTCGTATGGCGCCGAGCGAACCTAACGTTGGAGCCATCCTCGAAACCTTAACCAACAATGGGCAGCAAAGTATTATGGCCCAGCGTTACATCCCCGAAATTAAAAATGGCGACAAGCGTATTTTAATTATTGGTGGCAAGGTTGTACCCTGGGCGCTTGCTCGCATCCCGCTTGCGGGCGAAACGCGCGGCAACTTAGCCGCTGGCGCACGCGGCGTTGCCCAAAAACTAAGCGAGCGCGATCTAGAAATCGCCAACGCCATTGGCCCGCGCTTAGCACCCCGAGGGCTTTTGCTTATTGGGCTCGATGTTATCGGCAACCACCTTACAGAAATTAACGTCACCAGCCCAACTTGCTTTGTCGAAATCACCGAACAAACCGGTTTCGACGTACCCGGCATGTTTGTTGATGCCCTCGAAGCGGCAAAGGCGGGGTAATGGTGCGCATTGTTTTGGTTATGCATGCACCTTTGGGTACCGCGTTTGCAGCCTGTGCCGAACATGTGTTTCAAAAAAAACCCGACCTAACCGTTTTCGATGTGCCGGCCGGTGCGGCGCCCGATAAGCTAGCACAACAACTTAGCCAGCAATTGCTGGCGCAGCCCGACAAAGCTGTTTTAATGCTTTGCGACTTATACGGCGCCACGCCGTTTAATATCGCTCGGCAAGCTTTAAAAACACTGCACGAAAATGACATAATTGCGCATTTAATTACTGGCGCCAACCTGTGTATGTTGCTTAAAGCTTTAAACGATCAGCACGAAGATCCGCTTACACTACGCGAAAATGTGCGCCAAAGAGGAATTCGCGGTATCGTTCACGCAGACAACAACTTCTAACCCGTTTCTTGGCGGTCGTTATTTTATGCACTCAATTGATATCGTTATTCAAAACAAACTTGGCTTGCACGCACGTGCTGCAGCAAAACTTACCGAACTTGCTAGCCAATTCACTGACTGCGAAATCTTTATTGCCCGCGATAAACAGCGTGTTAATGCAAAAAGCATTATGGGTGTCATGATGCTGGCCGCAGGTATGGGTGTTACCGTAACGGTTGATGCCCAAGGGCCTCAGGCCGAAGAGGCTCTTAAGGCAATCGAAGCGCTTATTTTGTCTAAATTTGGCGAAGCCGAATAAGCCCTAGTACCAACTTTCACCCGGCGGCCAATTTTTACTGATTTGCCATGACTTTTCCTGAAGCCAACCTGTGTCCTTTGGCCAGCAAAACGCCGATGCTAAGTCTGCAAGGGCATGGGGTGGTAAAAGGTTATGCCATTGGGCATGCTGCCATCATGAGCGCGGCGGCACTCGAAGTCGCGCACTACCATATTCGCCCCGAAAATATTGCCGCCGAATGCCAACGCCTACGTGACGCTTTCGATGAGGCTCGTGCCGAGCTCGATTACATTCGGCAAAACCTTCCGGCCGATGCCCCGCGTGAAATGGCGGCCTTATTAAATGTGCACAGCCTTCTGCTTTCTGATCCCATGCTAAGCGAGGCCGCCGACGAACTAATAAAAACTCGCCATTACAACGCCGAATGGGCCATAACCACCCAGGGGCAAATTTTAAGCGCCCAATTCGAATCGATTCACGACCCGTACTTGCGCGAGCGCGGCGCCGACATTGATCAAATCATCGAGAAAGTATTACGTCGCCTTTCAGGAACCCCCAATTTATTACAGACAGCAGTGTCGCTTAATCAAAGCGAGGCCCTTATTGTGGTTGCGCGCGACATTTCTCCGGCAGACATGCTTAAGCTACGTGATGCTCGGTTTGCTGGGTTTTTAACCGACCTTGGGGGGCCGACCTCGCACACAGCCATTGTTGCGCGCAGCATGAATGTACCGGCCGTAGTCGGTCTGGGCAACGCACATTCGCTGGTGCGCGACGGTGATCTGCTATTAATTGATGGCCTCAATGGCTCTGTGCTCGTTAACCCCAGCGACGCAGCCATCGCCGAGTTTAAGCAAATACGCAGCCGCTACACTGAAACGCGCGCTCGCTTACAGCAATTACGCGACACACCTTGCATTACCCGCGATGGCATTCGTATTCGGCTTGAAGCCAATATCGAAGTACCCGACGAAAGTGAAGCCGCTTTAGCGGTAGGTGCCGAAGGAATAGGCCTATTTCGTAGCGAGTTTCTATTTATGGGGCGCAGCCAACCGCCTTCTGAAGACGAACAATACGAAGCCTATGCGCAAGTCGTTAAAGCCATGGACGGGCGACCAGTTACGATACGGACCCTCGATTTAGGTGCCGATAAAACTTTGGTCGATGACGCATCCGTTGCGGTCAACCCGGCTTTGGGCTTACGCGCGATTCGTTATTGCTTGGCGCACCCCGAACTCTTTGCCACCCAATTA
>DATGSD010000336.1:0-2897 GCA_035302965.1 Burkholderiaceae bacterium
GCCGGTGCATACAATTTTTATTCGCGAGATGCGCGACGCTGCGGCGCGGGTTAATGCCTTACGCAGCCGTCAGGTTGATATTGCAGCCATTGATCCCGACCAGGCTGATGTGCTGCGCAAACTCAACTTTGGCATTGTTACAACGAATATCGTTATGAGAATGGTTGGCGTTTGGGATGCCCATGGCACAGAAGTCGCCGCGTTAAGAGAGCCCAAGGTGCGCCAGGCAATTCGTATGGCAATTAACCGTGAAGCCATTTTGAAAGCCTTGTTTGCTAATTATGGTACGGCGGGGCTTAATTTCTACCCGACTGGTGTACCCGGTCATAGCGACCGCTTAGACGATTTGCGTGCTCACGATGTTGAAGCGGCAAAAGAATTAATGGCCGAGGCGGGTTATCGCTCGGGTTTTGAGGTTAATACGGTAGTTTTGGCTCATCATGCGCGCGTGGCCGAAGTGTTAGCTGGCGAATTAGCAAAAATTGGTGTGCGTCTAGAAATTACCGTAATGCCCGATGCCGGTTCCTATTTTGCAGCGGTGCGGCAGAAAAAGGCGCCTTTAGGGATATTTGCCCATCAAACAGCGCTGCCGCTGGGCATGTATCACTCGTTAATGAGCCCAAGTGGCCGTTATAACCCTTTCAATATTGTTGATGACAAGCTCGACGCTTTGGCACAAGAAGCGGCTCGAGCCGAGCCCCAAGAGGCGCAACAGCTGTACGCCAATTTATTTTATTTAATGGTCGGCGAGCAGGCTTTGGTTTTTCCGGTAGTCAATATGGAAATTCTGGCTGCCTTAGCGCCAGGTATTCATTTTCCCGAGCCAACCTATACGGATGCTGGGCTGCCCAACCCACGTTACCTGAGTTTCAGCCCCGATGCTGATCTCCCAAGGTTTTAATTGTTAAGGGCGGTAGCAGTGTGTTCTCTTTCGATGGCTCGATGGTTTCCTCCACCCCTTGTTTTGCATGAGTAGGCTGCATGTTTAGATTAATCACGTCGCGAGCCCTGAGCGGTGCTCTGGTGCTGGCTATTGTCTCGGTGATCGCCTTCACCTTGGCGGCATTGTCTCCGCGCCACCCCGAAGTTTATCGCCTGGGGGCGGATGCACCCATTGAGGCTATCGAGCATGTGCGTGCATCGTTGGGCTTAGATCGCCCTTTAGTTGAGCAATACCTGCACTGGGCCAGTGACGCTTTACGGGGCGATTTAGGTCGTTCTTACGTGTCTGATGTGCCCGTGTCGGCTGAAATTGGTCAGCGCGCGCCCCGCACCTTGGTTTTGGTGGCTATGGCCGTGTTAATCGCCATGGCTTTGGGTTTAACACTAGGAACGTTCGCTGCTATTTATCAAGGCACATGGATAGATCGCTTATTAACCAATTTGGCCAGCGTTCTCCAAGCCGTGCCCGGGTTTTGGCTCGGTATTTTATTAGTCACCTTGTTTGCCATTGTGCTTGATTGGTTACCGGCTACCGGCTACGTGTCGCCCGCTGTATCGATTACTGGGTGGTTAAGTTCTGTCATATTGCCGGCCTTGGCATTAGGGCTGTCATCGACAGCGGCTATTACCCGTCAACTGCGAGGAGCCATGGTCAGCGAATTAAAAAAAGATTATGTACGCAGCGCAGTGGCCCAGGGTTATGGCCGCCTGCAAACGGCTTTTGGCTATGCGTTTCGCAACGCCATGGGGCCGGCTGCCACCGTGATCGGCTTTCAAACCGTCGTCAAACTAAGCACGGTGGTAGTGGTTGAAAAGGTGTTTGCTATCGACGGCCTGGGATCTTTGGCTCTAAACGCCGTATTCAGGGGCGATACACCGGTTTTACTCGGGTGTGTAATGACATTTGCGGTGGTGGTAATTGTTGTGAATTTGTGTGTCGATTTAGCGTACGGTTGGATTAATCCACAAGCACGGGAGGCGGCATGAGTCAAGTCGCAAAGCTAGGTGCCGCTCCACGTCAGAGCATGGGTCAGCGAATGGGTAAAACCTTACGTATCAAGCCGCGTTTGTTTTGGCCGCTATTCCTTACCGCTGCTTTGGTATTAATTGCTTTATTAGCGCCCGTGTTGGCTACCTATGACCCTAATCAACAAGATTTATTAAACAGCCTAGCGCCGCCGTCAGCCGAGCATTGGCTAGGCACTGATGGCCAAGGCCGCGATATTTATAGCCGCCTACTGTTTGGCTTGCGCCTCGATTTGTTTGGTGCCCTAGGAGCCGTGCTTTTAGGCTTTATTTTTGGTACGCCTTTGGGCGTAATTACCGGCCTTTTGGGCGGTCTGTTCGAGCGTGTAGCCATGCGCTTTGTGGATGCGGCATTAGCCATTCCACCCATTCTTCTGATTATGTCGGTTATCGCGGTTTTGGGTCGCGACTATATCCACTCCATGATTGCTTTAGCCGTGATTTTTTCCTTTGGCTACATACGTATTGGCCGCGGTGAGGCCAAAATGATTCGTCAGTCGACTCACGTTTATGCCGCAAGAGCGATCGGGGTGTCGGGCTGGCGTTTAATTTATCGTCACGTTTTGCCTAGTGCCTTGCCAGCCCTGATTATGCAAATTGGCCTGTTTATGCCCGTCGCGTTATTAGTTAGTGCGTCGCTTAGCTACTTGGGTTTAGGGGTGCAGTCGCCGCAATCGAGTCTGGGGTCAATGCTGCAAGCGGCACAAGAAGTCTCTTTAAATGCGCCTTGGCAGGTTTTGCCACCTGGTTTGCTGTTAGCTGTTGCAGCCTTAATTTTAAGTTTTTTAGCAGAAGCGTTTAGCGACAGCATGAACCCGCGTGGCGATGCCGAATCGCTGCTTGTCACCGCTAGTGGGCGTCTACGCAAACAGCGTAAGCCCCGTAAAACCGATGCGGAATACGTGCTCGAAGTCAATGGTTTATCAGTG
>DATGSD010000337.1:0-4662 GCA_035302965.1 Burkholderiaceae bacterium
TCCCCATACAAGATATGTATGCCTTCGAAGTGGCCAAAGATGACAAAGGGCGTGTGTCGCTTAAAACGATAGCAAAGCCACTTACCGATCATCGTGATGCTTACCACACCGAGTGCAAACTATAAGCCTCTTGTCAGTTTAATTAACTGAGTTCACGGCATTAAAAATAGGGGCCAGACTGCTTTTTTGCTGGTCTGGCTCATTGTTTATGTAACTGGAAGTTACTCGGCCCATGACACTTAACCTACTTCTTACGCAACTCCTAAACGGGGTTCAATTTGGCATCTTATTATTTTTAATGGCTGCCGGCCTTACCTTGGTATTTGGCATCATGAGCTTTATCAACTTAGCGCATGGTTCCTTGTATATGTTTGGGGCTTATTTCGCCGCTGTAGGGTATTCGTTAAGCGGCTCGTTTTTGGTAGCTATATTGGTCGGTTTTGCTGCGCCCTTTATTATCGGGGGGCTTGCCGATGCCTTAGGTTTATCTGTATTGCATAGGCGCGATCACCTCGATCAAGTATTAGCTACTTTCGGCATCGTTATTTTTTGTAACGAGTTAGTGCGTGTTATTTGGGGTACCGCACCTATTTTTATGGATTCCCCCAGTTGGTTAAGTGGTTCTATCCCACTGTTTCAACTTAGCTATCCAAGCTACCGCTTCGCGATTATCGCGGCGGGTTTAATTGTTGGCCTTATTTTATATTTACTCATCGAGCGCACTCGTATTGGCATGCTTATTCGCGCTGGTGCAAGTAATCGCACCATGGTGGCAGCATTGGGCATTAATATCGGCTCTATAAACCGTTTTGTTTTTGCGCTGGGTGCTGGTTTAGCCGGTTTGGCTGGAGCAATGGTTGGCCCCATTCTTTCTATTCAGCCTGGCATGGGCGAGCCTGTGCTTATTTTAACGCTTGTCGTTATTGTTATTGGCGGAATTGGGTCAATTCGTGGTGCCTTCTTGGGTGCAATTGTTGTTGGCGTTGTCGACACATTGGGGCGCGTTTTAATGCCGTTTTTCTTAAGCCAGGTTTTCGATCATAGTGTGGCTAGCTCCCTGGGGCGAGCGGTTGCATCGGTAAGTGTTTATTTATTAATGGCCATTGTGCTGGCGGTTAAACCCGATGGCTTATTTCCTGTGCGGCAACGCTAAGCTAACCCTCCGTTTTTTTTACCGGAAGCGCTCATGAAGAAGCTAAGTCGTTATTTAAGTATTTTAATTCTTATCGGGTTTTTTTTAGTACCCGTGTATGTTTTTTTAAGCGGTAATACTTACGCCTTGGTGCTGTTTGGACGTATTTTGGTGTTTGCCTTGGCGGCGCTGGGGTTAAATTTAGCCTTGGGCTTTGGCGGCATGATTAGTTTTGGCCATGCCATGTATATCGGGTTTGGTGCTTATACAGCAGGTATTATGTCGCTGTACGGGCTTAACAACGGCTGGGCACAATTACTTGTCATGTTCGCGTTCACGGGCGTTATGGCTACGTTATTGGGTTGGGTAGCTTTACGCACACGCGACATCGCCTTCATCATGATTACCCTAGCTTTCGCCCAGTTGTTTTTCTTTGTTTTTATGGGCCTCGAAGCCTATGGCGGCGACGATGGCATGTCTTTGCGTAGCCGCAGCCAGTTTGGGTTTTTAAGTACCAACCCATATGCGCTGTATTACAGCACGGCTATTAGCATGGTGTTGGTCTATCTCTTTATCGGGCGCGTCGTTAACTCGCGTTTCGGCTTGGTTTTACGCGCAACCCGTATCAACGAAGAACGGGTTAATGCTATCGGAACCTCCAGCTTGTCTTATCGCTTATTGGCCTATGTGCTATCAGCGCAAATTTGCGCCTTAGCGGGTTTTTTCTACGTTAATTTAACGGGCTTTGTTTCTCCTGCCTATATGGACTGGACCGTTTCAGGCGAACTGATCGTTATGGTGCTTTTGGGCGGCATGGGCACTGTATTCGGCCCGGTTGTTGGCGCGGCGGCGCTTTTGTTATTCGAAGAGTTGCTTAAGTCTTACACACAGCATTGGCCGCTAGTTATGGGGCCCGCCATTTTGCTTATGGTTGTGTTTTTGCGTAAAGGCTTGTGGGGCATTTTTAAAACACGCTCTTCTAACGCAGCTGTTACGTCGGAGGCGTCATGACAGCCTTACTCGAAGTTCGGAACTTGGTGAAACGTTACGGTAATTTATTAGTTACCGATTCGGTTAGTCTAGATATCCACATGGGTGAAATCCACGCCATTATCGGCCCTAACGGTGCCGGTAAAACCACATTAACTAATCAAATAACGGGTGGTTTGCGTAGCGACTCTGGGCAGGTTTTATTTCAAGGTGCCGACGTTACGCATTGGTCGGTGGCCAAACGAGCCCGAGCTGGCATGGGCCGCTCTTATCAAATTAACTCCATCATCCCTAGTTTTACCGTTCTCGAAAATGTCTTGTTAGCCGTGCAAGCAGCCGAAGGTCATAACTGGTATTTTTGGCAACCGGCCACGCAAATACCTCATTTGCGCGATAAAGCGTTGGCAATTATCGAAATGCTAGGTTTGCAAGACGTACAAAATGCGATCTCCGAAGAGCTTTCTTACGGCCAACAGCGCCAAATTGAACTGGCCATGGCGTTGGCGGTGCGTCCTAAATTGTTATTGCTCGACGAGCCTATGGCTGGTCTAGGAACCGCCGAAACCGAACACATGATGGAAATTTTAAATTCAATTCGTAGTAATTACGGTATTTTATTAATCGAACACGATATGCAAGCGGTATTTGCCTTGGCCGATCGGATCAGCGTTTTAGTAAATGGTGCAGTAGCAGTCGAAGGAACCCCCGAAGAAATTCGCAATAGCGCGCTCGTGCGCGAGGCCTACCTTGGCGAAGAGGAGCTAATCGATGAATAACGAACTCTTGCGTGTTAGCCAACTCGAGAACGGCTACGGGGCAAGCCAGGTTTTGTTTGGCATCGATTTAGTCATCGAGAAGGGGCAAACGGTTAGCCTATTAGGCCGCAACGGCATGGGGAAGTCGACCACCATAAAAAGCATTATGGGCATTTTACCGGCTTGGCGGGGGCAAATTTTTTGGAAAGGGCGTCCGATACAACGCTGGCCATCGCATCGTATTGCGCGCCTTGGCCTAGGTTTGGTTCCAGAAGGGCGTCAGGTTTTCCCTAACTTAAGTGTACGAGAAAACTTAATTGCGACAGCTAACTACCGTAGCAGTGTTGCTCAGCCCTGGACGCTCGAGCGCGTTTACCAACTCTTTCCTCGTCTCAAAGAGCGTGCACGTAATTTTGGTAGCCAGTTATCGGGCGGCGAACAACAAATGTTGGCTATAGGTCGTGCCTTAATGACTAACCCCGAATTACTTGTTCTCGATGAGGCCACTGAAGGCTTGTCGCCTTTGGTGCGCCAAGAAATTTGGGAGGCACTTGCCGTTTTGCGCAATGAGGGCATTTCAATTTTGGTGGTTGATAAAAACATCGTGCCTATTTTGCGCTTGTGCGACCAGCACTATATTGTGCAAAAAGGACGGGTGGCATGGTCGGGCGAATCAGCGGGTTTAAAAGCTGATGCTGACCTGCGCACCCGATATTTAAGTGCTTAATTAAGGCCTGCGCCTAATTAATTGGGTTTAAAACGGCAGCGGACGTTCGCCCATCTGTACGGTTACCCATTTTAAGCGTGTCATGTCGGCAATCGAATAGCGGCTGTTTTCTTTGCCATAGCCGCTACCTTTAAAGCCACCAAATGGTGCGTTGGGGTCGTCGTCGAAGGCATTGTCGTTAATATGAACCGAGCCTGCTTCGATACGTTGGGCAAAGTCAAAGGCTTTTTGTAAGTCGTTCGTAATAATGCCAGACGAGAGGCCGTACGACGTGTCGTTGGCTAATTCGACAGCATGTTCGTAGTCGCGAGCCTTGTAAATAGCAGCCAGTGGGCCGAAGCTTTCTTCGTTATAAACTTCCATGCCCGGTTTAACATCGGTTAATACCGACGGTTCGAACACATTACCTTCGGCGTTGCCGCCAGCTAGCAATTTAGCACCTTTTGAAACAGCATCTTTAATGTGGTGGTTTAAGACATCGAGTTGACGGGCATGAATTAAAGGCCCAACCGCTGTTTCGGGTTTGGCAGGGTCGCCGTAAGGAATTTCTTTAACTTTTTTCACGAACGCTTCGCAAAATGCGTCGTAAATAGGCTCTTCGACAATAATGCGCGAGTTCGCCATACAGACTTGACCTTGGTTGAAATAAATACCAAAGGCTGCAGAACGAACAGCGTAGTCGAGGTCGGCATCCGACAAAATAACAACGGGGCTTTTACCGCCAAGCTCGAGAACAATACGCTTTTGGTATTTACCCGCAAGGTTTGCCAAAATGCCACCAACACGTGCCGAGCCCGTGAAAGTAATTAGCTGCACACGCTCATCAGAAAATAAGGTGTCACCAACAATTTCGTCGGTGGTGGGTAACACGCTAAGAACCCCTTCAGGTAAACCGGCTTCTTCGAGAATTTCGGCAAACATAAGGGCGGCCAATGGTGTGTAGGGCGAGGGCTTTAAAATAAAGCTATTACCAGCAGCTAGTGCAGGAGCGAGCTTTTTGCCGTTTAGAAGCAAGGGTGCATTAAAAGGCCCAATACCAACAACAACCCCTAAAGGTT
>DATGSD010000338.1:0-11175 GCA_035302965.1 Burkholderiaceae bacterium
ACCCGGCTAGGTGCCACCCCTTGTCGCATAGGTAAGGGCGCTGTTTTCATCAATTGCACACGACGCATCGAACGCTTCAATGACTTGGCCTCGGTGAATTACTTAAAAATTGCAAGTTTGAAAACCTTTTATTATCCTTCAATAAACTACTGTATATTTACACAGCTATTTTGTGTTTAATTAAACCGCTTTTGAAGCATTTCGTTTATGTCGAAATCATCGTCTTATAACAAGCCACCTATCCATCCAAATGTTTGGCGCGCTTCACAATTAGCGCAGGCTCAAGGCCGCTATATCGATACTGGCTACAAGGCCTTATCACAACAGCTACCAGGCAAAGGTTGGCCTTTAGGGCAATTAATTAATGTACTTGTACAGCAGCCCGGCGTTGGCGAACTACAGCTGGTCTTGCCCGCCCTTAGCCACTTAAACCAAGGCCCCATTGTTTTGCTTAACCCTGGTTATCAACCCCAAATTGCCGCTTGGGTTCAACACGGCTTAGCCCCCTCTCATTTACTGTGGGTAGCTGCTCCAAATTCAAGCAACGCGCTTTGGGCTGCTTTACAAATTTTACGTAGTGCCGCCTTTCCTGCCCTCTTGTTTTGGCAAACAGAAATTTCGCCAATTGCTCAACGCAAACTGCAACTGGCTGCGCAAAAAAGCCAAACCTTATTTTTTATGTTTCAACCCATACAAGCAGCGCAGCAAGCCTCGCCTGCACCCTTGCGTCTTGGCGTTCAAGCTGGGCCCCAAGGCCCAAACATTCGGCTTTTAAAGCGCCGCGGCAGCCCTTATACAAAAACTATTTCTTTACCCCGTGCCGAATTTTTACGCTTCGGCCATTCGGCAGCCAACCCTGGTAATTTCCATCATGCGTCTTTGGATCAGCCTTTACCTTCCCAACCTTGTACTCAACCTGCTTTGTCCTGACCATCAATCACGCTCAGTCGTTGTTGTCGACCAACAACGGGTTCTGCAATGTTCGGCCTTAGCGCTTAGCGCCGGAATACAAATCGGCGACAGCTGGGCCGAGGCGCAAGCGCGATGTCCAGAAGTTGAGCCCCTAGCCCACCAAGCGCACTTAGAAGAAGAAGCCCTTAAAACCGTTGCAACAGCACTTATGCAATACACCCCCGAAATTAGCTTGTTAAACAACAACAGCGTAGTGCTTGATGTCACAGCCAGCCTACGCCTATTTAAGGGTGCGCGGGCACTTTATAAAAACATTGCCACCACCGTAGCCCAAATGGGCTTTGAAGCTCGAATTGCCCAAGCACCAAGCGGTCTCGGCGCTTGGTTGTTAGCCAGTGCCGCCGTACGGCTGCGGCGCTGCCTTCAAACCACAACGCTGCAACGTCGCCTCGATTATTTACCCTGTAGCCACCTACCCGCCTTAACCCCTTATTTAAACTGGCTCGATCGCATCGGCTGCCAGCGTTTAAAAACACTTAGACAGCTTCCTCGAAGCGGCCTTGCTAGACGCACACACCCTGACGTTTTGAAACAGCTCGACCAAGCTTATGGCAGGCAGCCCGAACACTATGCTTGGTTTCAGGCACCGGCTAATTTTTCGCAACAAATTTCTTTGCCCGAGCCTTTAACGCATACCAATGCCCTCGGTTTTTTTGCTACACGGCTCATTCAAAAGCTGGCTGCTTGGCTGTCACAACGCCATCTGGCGTGCACCAAATTGCTTTTTACACTTAAGCACAGCAATAGTCGCAAACCCTTTTCAAACACCCAGTTTTCATTAAGTTTTAGTGCAGCTGTGCGGCATGCTAACGACATGCTAGAGGTTTTGCACGCCAAGCTTGCCACCCTCACGCTTCCGGCACCCGTTAATGCCCTTGCTTTAAGCGTGACACATACGCAATTACCCGATGCGCCTCCAAGCAGCCTATTTCCAGAACCGGGCGACAACCCAAACGAACAACAAGCCATCATCGACCAATTAATTGCTCGTTTAGGTTCTGGTCAGGTTTTACAAGCTGCACCTAAAAACGATTACCGCCCCGAAATCAGCAACCAATGGGTGCCGTATACACCGGCTAAAGCATTGTCATTTAACGCTATGACATCGCAACCTTGGGGGCCAAGGCCGCTTTGGTTACTCAAGCAACCGCTGCCTCTTAACACCCAACGGCACCGCCCTTATTACCAAGCCGAGCTGCGCTTACTTTATGGCCCTGAACGCATCGAAGATGGTTGGTGGGACACTCCAGTTTTGCGCGACTATTTTGTTGCCCAAGCACCCGATGGCACGCTTTATTGGCTTTTTCAAAACCGCGGCCAGGACAATGCTTGGTTTTTGCACGGTATTTTTGCGTAAATTGCTATGCCACAGCCCATTTCCACCTTACCGGCCTATGCCGAATTGCATTGCCTAAGCAATTACACGTTTTTGCGTGGAGCCTCTCATCCTGAAGAACTCGTCGCCCGAGCAGCGCAACTAGGTTATGAAGCCTTAGCCTTAAGCGACGAATGCTCTATTTCGGGTGTTGTTAAAGCACATGCCGAGGCCAAAAAACACGGCCTACATCTCATTATTGGCTCAAGTTTTACGGTAAAAAATGCCAATGGTTCACCAGCCGTTCAAATTGTTGTTTTGGTCAAAAACCTCGAGGGCTACCAAAATCTTTGCAGGCTGATCTCGCTGGCTCGCCAACGAGCTCCTAAAGGTCAGTACCATCTTTCTTTGGCCGACTTCGACACACGCCCGTTTAAAGCCACCCACAACAACCCGCTCAACCAAAACTTAAGCCGCCTATCAGGATGTTTTGTTTTACTAGTACCCGAATATGGGGTCACTGCCTCTCGTCTCGACGACCAAGCTCGCTGGGTTAGCGAGCGTTTTACTAAGCGCTGTTATCTTGCCTTAACTTTGCATCACCGAGCCCAAGACAGCCGACACAAAACCTTACTAAACACCATCAGTAACAAATACCGCTTACCCCTGGTGGCAACAGGCCAAGTCGAAATGCATATCCGTTCGCGCAAGCCATTACACGATGTTTTATGCGCGATTCGCCTTAAAAGCACCGTTAAAGAGTGCGGATACCACAGGGCCCCTAATGCCGAACATCATTTGCGTTCTCGATTGCGCTTAGCCAATCTTTACCCAGCCGACCTGTTACAAGCCACTGCCACACTTGCTAAACAATGCCATTTCAACCTCGATCAGCTACATTATCAGTACCCAGCAAGCTCTTGCCCAAGCGGCACCTCTCCTAGCGAATGGTTGCGGCAGCAAACCTATCAAGGGGCTCGCTGGCGGTTTCCTAATGGCATCCCGCCTGCCGTAAAAAAGCAGCTTGAACACGAGCTACAACTTATTGCCAACTTAGGTTACGAAGCGTATTTTTTAACCGTTTATGACATCGTTCAGTTTGCGCGCAAACGTGGGATTTTGTGCCAAGGTCGCGGATCGGCCGCTAATAGCGCCGTTTGTTATTGCCTGGGCATTACCGAAGTTGACCCGGCGCGCAGCAATCTGTTGTTCGAGCGTTTCATTAGTAAAGAGCGCAATGAGCCGCCCGATATCGATGTCGACTTTGAGCACCATCGGCGCGAAGAAGTTATCCAATACATTTACCAACATTATGGCCATGATCACGCCGCCCTAACCGCTGTTGTTATTAGCTATCGAAGCAAAAGCGCTCTGCGTGACGTGGGTAAAGCCTTGGGCTTTGAGGCCGCTTTAATCGAACAGTTAACCCCGTTATGGCATTACCGCGACTCTAGCGAGCACGAAGCCACGCTTTTAAAACAGTGTGGTTTATCACCACAAGCGTTGATTGTTCAACAGTGGTTAACACTAGCCCGACAAATTATTGCTTTCCCACGCCATTTATCCCAGCACCCTGGTGGTTTTGTTCTTTCGTCTCAGCCTTTGCACCATTTAGTTCCGATCGAAAATGCCGCCATGCAAAACCGGCAGATTGTGCAATGGGACAAAGACGACCTCGACACCCTAGGTATTCTTAAAGTCGATGTTTTGGGCTTGGGGATGCTAAGTGCTATTAAACAAGCACTTGCTTACGTATCCAATAAACGCGGCAAGCCTTTCACTTTGCAAGACATTCCGGCCGAAGATAGCGCCACTTACGACATGCTTTGCCAGGCCGACAGCATCGGGGTTTTTCAGGTCGAGTCGCGTGCCCAAATGAGTATGCTCGCACGTTTGCGTCCGCGCTCTTTTTACGATTTAGTGATACAAATTGCTATTGTTCGCCCTGGCCCCATCCAAGGTGGCATGGTGCATCCGTATTTGCGGCGGCGACAAGGGCTAGAAGCCATCGACTACCCTGGGCCAGCGCTTAAAAAAGCCTTAGGGCGCACCCTAGGCGTACCCATATTTCAAGAGCAAGTTATGCAAATTGCCATGCTTGCCGCTGGTTTTAGTGCCGGCCAGGCCGATGAATTACGACGCGCCATGGCTGCTTGGCGACGCAAAGGCACCTTACACCGCTTTCGCGACCAATTAATTAACGGCATGATTAGCCGTGGTTACCGCCGCCAATTTGCAGAACAAACGTTTCAGCAAATACAAGGTTTTGGTGAATACGGTTTTCCAGAAAGCCATGCAGCTAGTTTTGCCTTATTGGCCTATGCTAGCGCCTGGTTAAAGCGGCACGAACCAGCCGCTTTTCTAGCGGCCTTATTAAACTGCCAACCTATGGGGTTTTATTCGCCCTCTAGCCTTATCCAAGATGCGCAGCGCCACCACGTTATCGTGCTTCCTCCAGTAATTACACACAGCACCTGGTTAAGCCGTCTCGAAGAAACCAACTGCTCAAATTCACCCGCCGTACGCATTGGCTTCAAGCAAATTAAAGGGCTTTCTAAAGAGGCTGGCCTACGTATTGAAAAAGCTCGCAAAAGCGGGCCATTTTTATCGATACAAAACTTAGCGCAGCGGGCCAATTTAAACCCACAACAAGTAAAGGCATTAGCAACAGCTAACGCCTTATCACCTTTAACAAAATCTCGGCACCACGCTCAGTGGGAGGCGGCCGTTAGTACCGCTAAAAACGATTTGCTGCAAACAGCACCTATTAGCGAACAAGCCCCCAACCATTTACGACACCCAAGCGACAAAGAAAGCCTAATTGCCGATTACCAAGCCTTGGGGTTTACTTTGGGGCCACACCCTTTGCATTTTTTGCGCAGCACCTTACAACAAAAGCGCTTTTTAACAGCAGCCGAATTACGCCAACAGCCAAACCGACGAATCTCACGAGCCTGCGGTTTAGTAACAGCACGGCAGCGCCCTGCCACCGCAAGTGGTGTGGTTTTCGTCACCCTAGAAGACGAAACAGGGCAAATTAACCTGATTGTTCGACCTACCTTGGCGCAGCAGCAGCGTCGCGAACTCGTGCAAGCCCAATTACTAGGGGCTTACGGAAGCTGGCAAGCAGTCGATAACGTTGGCCATTTGCTAGTAGCCCGTTTAGTTGACCTTAGCCACCTTTTAGACGACCTACCCGCGGCTAAAAGCCGCGATTTCCATTAGGCAGAAGCTCGGCTTGCGCGTGAGGTTGGTCGCACCAGCGCCTCACCGTCAATTACAACTTTTCCGTCGACCGTGCACACTGTCGACAGCAAAACGTTTTTCTTGTCAGGAAAAAGTTCTTTAACGGTAACCGTCGCCCTAACTGTTTGCCCCGGATAAACCGGCGCTTTAAAACGAAGGTTTTGGCTTAGATAGATGGTACCGGGACCAGGCAAACGCCCCGCTAAAGCCCCCGAAATAATGCTGGCGGCCAACATGCCATGCGCGATGCGCCCCTTAAAAATAGTTTCGCGAGCAAATTCTTCATCTAAATGAACAGCGTTGTTATCGCCCGAGGTACCGGCAAACATAACAATGTCAGCCTCGGTAATCGTTTTTGCAAACGACGCCGAATCGCCGACCGCTAAATCTTCAAAATCGTAACCATTAAGCTCGTTCATGATGTCTCCAGTCGGTTTGCCATTTATTGAGCAGGCCGCTTTTACAAGCGCGCGTTAAACAACTTTCGCTTACGTCAGGAATTATATAGTTACCAACTGTTAAGTGGGGTTTAGTTTATTAGTTTGCAGGTTTTACAGGGCTCTCTGCTTATCGGCATTAACTATTTGATTCCCGGGCTTTTGAACTCTTGGATTCTGCGGCTTGTGGATATGGGTTTTATTGAGACTTATTGGGTTTGCTGTCGCGAGAATTATTCTGGGTCAGAATCGTCGTCGACGATTAAACTTAACCGTTCGAGGTAAATATCATTATGCATGGCCTGTAAATCAGGCATGGTTTTTGTAGCACGTGCCGAAAGTTCGCTAAAGCGCTGCACTTTCCCGTAAAGCCCTTGCCGGCCAGCTAACGAAGTAACCGTTCGGTTGTAATGATTACCAACGGCCGCTAGCGAATCGCCCATACGCTTTAGGTGCTCGGCAACAATAACCACTTGATTATAAATATCGCCAGCGCGTTCGCTAATTTCGTGGGCTTCTTCGTTGCTGTGTGCCAACATCCATAAATTAGCGACGGTTTTCAAGATGGGAACCAAAGTTGTATGAGAGACCAGCACCACATTGGCTCGGTAAGCTTCGTCGTAAAGTGCACGATCATGTTTAAGGGCTGCGATATAAGCCGCCTCTATGGGCAGAAACATCAAAACAAAGCTAGGGCTGTGTAAACCAATTAAGTTGCTGTAATCTTTTTTACGCAAATCGTCTACGTGTTGCCGCAAGGCTTTAACATGGTCATCTAGAGCTTCGGTGCGTTGTAATTCTTCTGTTGCCGCTACCGCACGATCATAAGCAACCAGCGACACTTTGCTATCGATAATAATATGCTTGCCATCGGGTAACTTAATAACAAAATCGGGGTAGCGATAGCCACTGCCCTGACCATCAGCAAACCGCGCTTGTGCTTCATAATGTTCGCCACGCACCAAGCCCGCTTGTTGTAACGTTTGTTCTAGCTGCGCTTCGCCCCAGCCCCCGACCAGTTTTTTGTCGCCTTTTAAAGCCGAGGCAAGCGATTGCGCCTCGGCGCTCATTTTTAACCCCACATCGGCAATTTGACGAATTTGTGTCGATAAAGAGGCATTACCTTTTAGCGTTTCGTCGTGAACCTGGTTAACGCGCTGCTGAAAACCCTGAATTTGTTCGCGAAACGGCTTTAGCAACGCCTCTAGAGAGCTTTGGCTTTGGTTAGCAAAGGCCTTCCCTTTTTGTTCGAGAACCACATTAGCCAGGTTTTCGAATTCGGTTTTTAAGCGTTTGCCCGATTGCTCGATGCTTTTTTCAAGGCGGTCGTAGGCCGCTAAACGTTCGTTGTGACTCGCAGTTAAGGCGGCCAGGTTTTTCTCGAGCTCAAGTTCGCGCGCCACCGTTTTTTGAAGGCTCTGAGTGCGTTCTTGTAGTTCGGCCCTAAGCTCTTCAAGACGCTGGTTAAGACCGTGCTGAATAGCTTGTGCGCTGGCTAAATCGCGCTGCAAGCCGGCATTTGTCGTTTGCAAATCGGCCAGGTTTTGCTCGCTGGCTTCCCTGGCCTTTTGTTGTTGGTTAAAAGCTTCGCGAACTTCGAATAACTGCTTATGCAGGCCTTGTCGGGCGATAAACATAAGCACAAAAACCCCTAGAGCACCAAAGCCCAAGCCCAACAAGCCCGCTAATACACCATTGGTAGCCAAGCTTTCTAACACAGCAATACCCCGTTAGCTACTGCGACTTTTTTACGCCGAAGCAATGGTCAAGCGTTGGGAAACTACCGGCCCGTACATCGTTTGCGTATTGTTGCACCGCTTGATCAATAAGCGCCCCGACATCGGCAAATTGTTTCGCAAAACGCGGAATGCGATCGCCGCTTAAACCAAGGATATCTTCGGTGACTAAAATTTGGCCATCGCAATCGGGCGACGCACCAATGCCAATTGTAGGAATCGATAATTGTTGTGTAATACGACGCGCAAGGCCTTCGGCAACCCCTTCGAGAACCACCCCAAAGGCACCGGCTTCGGCATGAGCAAGCGCATCGTTAAAAATTTGCTCGGCCGCTTGTTCGTCAAGGCCCTGCGCCTTGAAGCCTCCCATGGTATTAACGTATTGTGGCATTAAGCCGACGTGCGCCAAAACCGGTATACCACGCTCGGTTAAAAACCGCGTCGTGTCGGCCAAAGCCGCCCCACCTTCTATTTTTACGCCAGCCGCTTCGCTGCTTGCTAACACCTTGGCAGCACTACGAAACGCCTGTTGCGACGACTCTTCATACGAGCTAAAAGGCATGTCGACAATCACACATGCTCGTTGTGTCGATCGTATAACCGCAGCGGCATGAGCAGCCATTTGATCTAAAGTAATCGATAAAGTGCTTGGCAATTGGTAACCCACCATAGCTAAAGAATCGCCAATGAGAATCATATCGAGATGTGGGTCTAGCAAACGCGCAAACGGGGCGCTATACGCCGTTAAGGCAACAATTTTTTGGCTATTTTTATAAGCGACTAACTGCGGAACGCTGATGCGTTGATGGTCGGTATGTGTACTCACGAAGCTACTCCTTTATTACCGGAACGCCAGTGCCTAAGCTTACTCGATTGGCAGAGACGCTTGTAGAAAACGTATAATCAGCCAATTGTTCGGCCACTCTATAAAAGTGTAAACGTATTTGGCCGCTCATCGAACGGAGAGCATCATGTCCACTATTTTAGACACCGTTACATTTCACGATGGCAATACAGCCCCCCGCATTGGGTTGGGCGTTTGGCAAGTTGAAAATGACGTCATCGTACCAACTATTCATAAAGCCATCGAAGCCGGTTACCGGCTCATCGATACCGCAGCCATTTACGGCAACGAAACCGGCGTTGGCGAAGCCATTAAAACCTGTGGCTTAGATCGTAACGAATTATTCATCACCACCAAACTCTGGAACGATCGTCATGGCTACGACGAAACCATGAAAGCCTTTGACGAAAGTCTCGAAAAGTTAGGCCTCGATTACGTCGATATGTATTTAATCCATTGGCCTGTGCCCAAACATGGGCTTTACGTAAAGTCGTGGGAGGCCCTAATCCAGCTGCGCGACGAGGGGCGTATCAAATCGCTGGGCGTTTCTAATTTTAATATTGGGCATTTACAAACCCTGCTCGACGAAACCGGCGTTATCCCGGTGGTTAACCAAATCGAACTAAACCCACGTTTCCAACAGCCCGAACTTCGTGCCTACAATGCCGAACACGGCATTATTACGCAATCATGGAGCCCGCTAGGCCAAGGTACGCTGTGGGATCTTCCTATTTTGAAATCGATTGCCGAAAAGCACGGGCGCAGCGTTGCCCAAATTGTTTTACGTTGGCATTTGCAGCTTGGCAACATGATTATCCCGAAATCGGTTACGCCAGCACGCCTTGTCGAAAACATTACCTTAGGCGATTTTTCTTTAGACGAAGACGATATGGCCGCCATTGCTACTTTGCACGACGACGACGCCCGCTGGGGCCCCGATCCAGAGCGCTTCCGCTTGCCCAAAGAAAGTTAAAACGCCTTTTACATATCAGCCGGCCGATCGCGTATCACACCCACCATAATAAAAGCGGCCCATGCCGGTGCTAAGGCAATAACGTACAACAACCAACTAGAAGCTTGTACAGCCCCAACAAGGCCGCCAGGGTCGGCCATGCCGGCGGCATTACTAACCATGCCGCCTAATGCCGACCCAAACGCCATGGCATATAACTGAACCGTAACAATAGCCGCCGACGCCATGTTTTCTTCGCCCTTGGGCGCCATCCGAAAAACCTGGGTCGACATATGCGGCCATGCCATCCCGATACCAAGCCCAATGCCAAACAGCGGCAACGATACGGCCAATAAAACTTCTAAACGGCTGTCGAAAACTTGTATTGGCAAAACAAAACCCAAAACCGCTAGCGATAAGGCCGAAATAATAGGCCCCGCTTGCATCGTTTTACGCACAAACTTAGGGCTTCGACCCGAAGTGCCGATAGAACCAGTTGACCAACCCGCCGACATTAAGGCGCACAAATAGCCAGCACTTAACGGCGAATAGCCATGGATAATTTGTAAAAAATAGGGAATAAAAATCTCGACCGTAATGCCGACACTTAATAAACCAACACACGCATAAAGCCCCCCAAGACCGCCACGCAAACGATAGCCGCCAGAAGGCAGCAAACGCAGTGGCGAGCGCTGGTCGAGCGTGCTCACCAAAACAGCAAGAGCTAAGCTAATAACAATGCCGGCAACATTCCAGAACAGGTCGACGGTTAAGCTGGCAAACGACACAATAAAAACGGAAAGCACCAGCAAAATTATTTGAGCGAAAGGAATTCGGACAGCCTGGCGCTTCGTACTAGCTTGCGCTGAACTTAACTGAGTAACAACTAACACCGTCAAGCCCAAAGCTACCGGCAAAATCGACCAAAACGCCCAACGCCACGCGCCCAGTTCGGCGAAGATACCGCCAATGGCCGGCCCTAATAAAGTTGCTACGCCCCACATGCTCGAAATAAGCGCCATGGCGCGCGACCATAAGCGCGGCTCGAACACAACGCGACTAGCCGAATAGCAAAGGCCAAGCAACAAGCCCCCACCCAAACCTTGTGCCGTACGCCCAACTAATAACCACTCCATACTGGGTGCAGCCGCACACACAATGGTGCCAATGACAAAAATAAAAATGGCAACCAAAAACCCTTGGCGCAGCCCAACCTTATCGGCCAATTTTGGCACCAGCGCCGACCCTAAAATTGACGCTGCCACAAATAAGGCCATATTCCAGGCGTAATACTCGAGGCCTCCGATGTCGGCAACCACAGATGGCAAAATAGTAGCAACGATAAAAACGTTAATTGCGTGTAAAGCTACGCCACCAGCAAGGGCTAAAGAGCGCAAACCATTGCGCCCCGAGAGCAATTCTGACCACGATGCTGCTTGAGCTTGATCCGACATCTTTAAATGACTATCACTTACAAAACGGAAAGGGGTAAAAACTGTAGCACAGCAAAATGCTTACAAACTACTGCAAGCCACTCTCTACAAGAAAAACAATGCGAAAACCCATTTGCTAATCGTCTTGAGAGGGTTGTGCGTCATCGAGAAAATCGGTGATACGGCGCTTAACACCCCATTTTTTGTAATACTGCCGTTTGTCTTCGTACATGGCTTGGT
>DATGSD010000339.1:0-5164 GCA_035302965.1 Burkholderiaceae bacterium
CTTTATGCAATTCGGCTTCTTGTACCGAAGTGTCTATTAATTTGCTGCCTTCGATTAATTGCAATTCGACAACGTAATTACCTGATTCATGAAAACTATCGAGGTCGGCCTGGCCTTTTTCAGGTAGCAGCCATCGCCCGACGGTGAGCAAATACAAACAGCCAGCGAGCGCACAAATAGCTCCTAGGGGCAAGAATTGAAACATGGTAAACCCTGGATGACCAAGGTCTTGGGCCATAGCGTTAACAATTAGATTGGTCGAGGTTCCAATCAAGGTACAAACGCCGACCATTTGAGAGACATAGGACAGTGGGATGAGCGTTTTTGTAGGGGGGAGGCCGATTTGCAAGCTTGCAGCAATAACAACTGGCATAAATACGGCCACTACAGCCGTGTTATTTACAAAGGGCGCAATAATTGCCAAAACGCCGAACAACGTTAATAAAAACAGAGTAGGTGAGCGACTTTTGCCCAGCAAGCGCCCGATACCTGCCAAGGCGCCGGTGTTTTGTAAACCTGCCGCCAAAATAAACATGGCTGCGACAGTAATAGTTGCTTGGTTGCTAAACCCACTTAAGGTTTCTGTGGGTGTGGTTAGTGATAGCGCTTGTAAGCTAACAAGCACCAGCATTGCCACAATATCCATTCGCAAGCGTTCGGTGATAAATAAAGCAATGGCAATGACAGCAATGCCTAAAACTAAAGCAATATCGACAGTCATGCTTGCAAGCACCCAATTAGCTCGAAGGGTTTGCGGCTTAATTTGTGTTTTTGTTTGCCAAAGCTAGCGTGCAAGCAATGTTCTGTCACGAACGCCCCTTAATCTATTTTCAGCGGTAAAACATTTACCACCAGAAGAGAAATAGCGTAGGGGGCTTTGCTGTAGATTGCAAGCAAGAAAACGATAGGTGCAGAAATAAAAAAACACCTTCAGCTAGACGGGTGTTTTGCATTGTTTGGTAAGAAGGGCTTTTATGGGCTTTGACCCAGTGCGGTTGGGATGGTGTAATTAACCGTGTTTGATGAGTGCCCGTCCCCCTTTAATGGGGAAGAGCCTAAAAATGTTGACCAAAATGTTGACCACTTAGCCCAAAACAGCCCATAAAACGGTCAATATTTCTATTGGGCTGTCTTGTAAGTATTTGATTTTAAAGGATTGTTTGGTGGAGTCGGGGGGAATTGAACCCCCGTCCGCGAGCCCGCTGCAGGCAGTTCTACATGCTTAGTCGGAATATTTTAAAATTTAGCCGCGGAGTTTGCCTGCCGACAGGCCCCACGTTGGCGATTCACCATAAGTTTAGGATTTAATTAGGTGACCCGATTAAACCCGATTCTTTGTATCTGACGCTACTTGCGAGTTTCCTCGCCTAACCCAAAGACAAATTAGTGTAGCGGCTTGGCCTTTTAAGCGGCCAGAGCGAAACGCTCGTCGTTGGCGTTTATATGTGTTCCAGTGGATTTACGAGCGAACTGGTGCTCGGCATGCCCTACTCTGTTTTGTAACCCGCGTCGAAGCCAGGTCGACCCCTATGCGGTAATACGAATAGAAGATTAATATTACCTTAACGCTTTACATAATGCCATAAAGGGCTTGTTTCGTCAAGGCATGTTTGTTACTAAAAAGTGTTGATTGGCGCTTATTGGCTTGATTCGCTTTTAAGTGTCTTTTGCCAGATTTGTTGTAACGCCGGCCAAACATCGGAAGCGCTTTCGACGATGGCGTCGGCCTGCCATTGGGGTAATTCGGCAGCGTCGCAATAGCCCCATGCGGCTGCTAGGGTAGGCATGCCTGCCGCCTTGCCAGCAAGGATGTCGCGCTCGTCGTCGCCAATATAAACGCAGTTTTCTGGGGCAAAGCCCGCTTTGTTAGCAGCGTAAAACATGGGTTCGGGGTGGGGTTTGTTGTTTTTGGTGGTATCGCCCCCCACAATAACGCTGCATTCGTCGAGCAGGCCAAAGTGCTCAACCAAGGGATAGGTAAGTTTTTCGACCTTATTGGTTACGATGCCCCATTCGTAGCCCGCTTGCTTGATGGTGGCCAGCAGCTCAGCCATGCCCGGAAATAAGTGGCTGCTATTTAAGATGTTTTCTTCGTAAAGTTGTAAAAACTCATCGCGGTAAACGGGATAATCGGCGTCATCGGTATGGACATCGAGCGCAACGCGCAACAGGCCTCGTGCACCTTGAGATGACATAGGGCGTAATTTTTCGAAAGCTAGTGGCGGGAGCTGGCGCCGAGCGCGCATAGTATTCGCTGTGGCAGCTAAGTCGGGAGCGGTGTCGGCAAGTGTGCCGTCAAAATCGAACAAAATAAGTTTTTGCATTACTTGCTAGCAGAAAAAGACCTTAGCGCAGTGACTTATTAGGCACGCAAGGCGACTAAATAGTTAACGGAAGTATTACGAGAAATTTTGTAATGGTCGATTAGGGGGTTGTACTCGATACCGGCCAGAGCGGCAAGTTGTAAGCCATTGTCGCGCGCAACCTGAATGAGTTCGCTAGGTTTTATGAAATTTTCGTAACTGTGGGTGCCGCGACTTAGCAAGCCCAAAATATATTCGGCAGCCACAATTGCCAATAGAAATGATTTTAAGTTGCGGTTAAGGGTAGAAAAAAACACCCAGCCACCGGGTTTAACCAGTTGGGCGCAAGCTTTAATAATGGCCGTCGGATCGGGAACGTGCTCGAGCATTTCCATGCAAGTAACGACATCGAAGCTGGCGGGCTTTTGTTCGGCAAGCGCTTCTGCGCTAATGGCTTGATAATCGACGCTGACACCGCTTTCGAGACCATGAAGACGCGCGACTTGCAGCGATTTTTCAGCAAGGTCGATGCCGGTAACAATGCCACCGGCTTTTGCCATGCTTTCGGATAAGATACCACCTCCGCAACCGACATCGACAATATGCTTGTCGGCAAGGGGGCCGGTATGTTGTTGAATCCACTTCAGGCGTAATGGGTTAATAGCGTGAAGCGGTTTGAATTCGCTTTCAGGGTCCCACCAGTGGGCCGCCATGGCACTGAACTTTTCGAGTTCGGCTGGGTCGACATTAAGGTGAGCCGCTTTAGAGTCTTGGTTGGTCATGGCGTTAAAGGGCAAAAAAGAAGGCCTGTAAAATTACAGGCCTTCTTATTGTAGCGTTTTACGCAGTTAATGCCTTAAAGGTCATTATTTGCGCACACCGACAATTTCGATTTCTACGCGACGGTTTTGAGCACGACCTTGTGGGGTAGCGTTGCTAGCAATTGGATCGGCCTTACCTTTACCTTCGGTGTAGATGCGGTTGGGATCGATGCCTTGGCTAACCAAGTAGGCTTTCACGGAATCGGCACGGCGCTTAGAAAGGCCAAGGTTATATTCGACAGTACCGATGGAGTCGGTGTAACCCGTGGCGATGATGGCGTCGAGATCCATGTTACGCACTTGCGCAGCAACTTGATCGAGTACGCGCTTACCTTCGGGCTTGAGGTTAGATTTGTCGAAGTCGAAGAAAGTGTCGGCATTGAGTACGACTTTAGTCGACTCGGGTGCGACAACTGGGGCTTCCGCAACAGGAACGCCATCACAGCCAGGAATACCTGTGGCTGGTGTCCAGAAGCTATCGCGCCAGCACAGTTCGTTGGTGCCGTTCATCCAGACTTCGCCATAGGGGTTTTGCCAGTTGTCGACAGTCTGCGCCGATGCTGCACCAGCGGCCATGAAGGCGGCTGTGGCGAGCGCTATCGCGATTTTGGAGGGTTTGTTCATGTTTCTCCTCGTTGAGCTTAATGCTGGTAAGTGACCGCAGCGAACCTCCGCCGCATTATTGAGAGATAAATTTTAGCCAGTATAGCAATGCTAAGGCGTCAACTGAAAGAAGTATGCCTTGCACTGGTACCTGTGTGCTAGGCCAATGTTACGGCATTTCGGGGTTTACCGCTAAGTTTGCCCCCTTTTTGGTGGTCGGAAAGGGTGGTTTTTCGCTAGTTGGACTACGTAATTGTTGGTTTTTTGCAACTCCTGCTAACTCTGTTAAAAATTTAGAGCGGTAGTGTAAAAGTCCAGTTCTGGCACGGCTTTGTGCCAAAAATGCCGCTTTATAGGGCGGAGGTGCTAGAATTTCTAATTCGGTCGGCGTTCGCCGTCATTTTCTAAAACTATTGACCAGATACTTTCTATGACTTCCTTTGCCAAGGAAACTCTTCCCATTTCGTTAGAAGAGGAAATGCGTCGCAGCTATCTCGATTATGCAATGAGCGTAATTGTCGGCCGCGCCCTTCCCGACGTCCGAGACGGTTTAAAACCGGTACATCGGCGTGTTTTGTTCGCTATGCACGAACTTGGTAACGCCTGGAACCGTCCTTATAAAAAATCGGCGCGTATTGTCGGAGATGTTATCGGTAAATATCATCCGCATGGCGACTCGGCAGTTTACGACACGATTGTTCGGATGGCTCAAGATTTTTCCTTGCGATATATGCTTGTCGATGGTCAAGGAAACTTCGGTTCGGTCGATGGCGATAGCGCTGCGGCCATGCGTTACACCGAAATTCGCCTTGCCCGTATTGCTCACGAGCTTTTAGCTGACATCGATCAAGAAACCGTCGATTTTGGCCCTAACTACGACGGTGCCGAGCAAGAGCCCTTGCTCCTTCCTTCACGCTTGCCAAATTTATTAGTAAACGGTAGCTCCGGAATTGCCGTCGGCATGGCAACAAATATCCCACCTCATAATTTAGCCGAGGTGGTCGATGGTTGTTTGCATGCATTACGCCATCCCGATTGCAGCATCGACGACCTCATCGAGCTCATTCCGGCCCCCGACTTTCCTACCGGGGGTATTATTTATGGCCTGGCAGGGGTGCGCGAAGGTTATCGCACCGGACGAGGGCGCGTAATTATGCGCGCAAGCACGCATTTCGAAGATATCGATCGCGGTAATCGTCAAGCGATTGTGGTCGATGCTTTGCCCTACCAAGTTAATAAAAAATCGCTTCAAGAGCGTATCGCCGAGTTGGTTAACGAGAAAAAGATCGAAGGCATATCCGATATCCGTGACGAGTCAGACAAAGACGGTATGCGTTTGGTCATTGAACTCAGACGCGGCGAAGTTCCCGAGGTGGTGCTAAATAATCTTTATAAAAATACTCAGCTCCAAGAAACCTTCGGGATGAACTTGGTCGC